>DASXDG010000065.1:0-3108 GCA_036490795.1 Streptosporangiaceae bacterium | reverse complement strand
GCCGATTATGAATGCGACCGCAGTGCCGGTATGCATTGGTCGCATCCCACCCAGAAGACCCAGATCTGCGGGTCTCGCCGATGCCGACCGCGCCGGCAACGCCTACCGCAGAGTCCGATGTCCTGGTTGACGAACCCGGCGCCAGCGCCAGAGCTGCTGGGCATTGAGATGGCGGGTGGCGACGGATCTGCCTGCTCGCTGCTGGCCTGCCGCCGACGGTCGGTCGCCAGCTGGCGATGCGTCGTCCGGCAGGACGACCCGAATGGCGATTCAACGCGTCGTGCCTGGTCAAGTGCTCAGCCGCGTGCTGGCACCCGACAGGGGCCGTGCTAGCCGTACCTCAGAATCCGGGTACGGCCACGGTCGAATTCTCGCTCACCAGGCGTCAGGATCGAGATACAGGCGGCCGGAGTAGCCGACGCCGACGAGCACAGGAGGCATCCCGATGCGCAAGCTAACCGGACGGCCTGGACGCCAGCAAGGCGACGAGACCATGCAACCACCGACCAGGCCAGCTCCGTGGATCGCCCGCAGCATCTCCACGGAGTTTGGCCGGCGTCATGTCAAGGGCGTGGCGATCACACGTCTGCTTGTTGCTATCGCAGCGGTGACCGTGGGGTCCATCTTCTGCGCTTCCGGGCACTGGTGGGGAGCGCTCCTGTTCGTTCCGGCGGCACTGAACCTCTGGTTCGCCTACCTGATGCCAAGCTGGAAGCGGGCTCTCGATGCTGAGAGCGCCCAGCCCTAACCCGGACGGCCTGAGCGCCAGCAAAGCGACGACACCATGCAACCACCGACCAGGCCAGCTCCGTGGATCGCCCGCAGCATCTCCACGGAGTTTGGCCGGCGTCATGTCAAGGGCGTGGCGATCACACGTCTGCTTGTTGCTATCGCAGCGGTGAGCGTGGGGTCCATCTTCTGCGCTTCCGGGCAGTGGTGGGGAGCGCTCCTGTTCGTTCCGGCGGCACTGAACCTCTGGTTCGCCTACCTGATGCCACGGTGGAAGCGGGCTCTCGATGATCTGAAGAGCGGCCCGCGCGTTCGTGAGCTGGAACGATCTCGTGCGCTCGTCGTCGACGACGCGGCCGCGCGGCTGCACCGTATCGAGCAGGATCTGCACGACGGGGCGCAGGCTCAGATGGTCGCCGTCGTCATGAAGCTCGGGCTCGCCAGGGACCGTCTCGGAAGCGCGGTCGCTGAGACCAGGCAGGGCGACCTGGAGCGAGTCCTCGAGCTGGTCGACGCTGCCCACCGCGGAGCGATGGAGGCGATCACCGAGCTCCGCGACCTGGCCCATGGCATCCATCCGCCGGCCCTGGCCGACGGCCTCGGTGCCGCCCTAACCGCCCTCACCGCCCGCAGCGACCTCCCGGTCGACCTGGTCCTCGACCTGCCCGAGCGCCCGTCTGCCGCGATCGAAGTCATTGCCTACTTCTGCGCGGCAGAGCTGCTCGCCAACGCGGCCAAGCACAGCGGCGCCCGGCATGTCACGCTGGAGACGACGCACCATCTCGGCCTGGTAAGGCTGCGGGTCAGCGACGATGGCACCGGGGGCGCCAGCATCGCGGCCGGCGGCGGCCTGGCCGGGCTCGCCGACCGGGTCAAGACCGTCGATGGCAGACTGCACGTCGCCAGCCCGGCCGGAGGCCCCACAGTCGTCACCATCGAGCTGCCCTCCCACGCCTGACCGAACCGGAGCCCGAAAATGCGCATCGTGATCGCGGAAGACTCCGCAATCATCCGGGCGGGCCTCGCCGAGATCCTGGCCGACCGGGGACACGTCGTGGTAGCGGCAGTGGGCAACGCCGAGGACCTGCAATCCGCGGTAGACCAACACCACCCGGACGCCGCCGTCGTAGACGTACGGATGCCGCCCGGTTACACCGACGAGGGCATCCGTGCTGCGATCGCCATCCGCCGCGACCATCCTGGCACCGGCGTGCTGGTCTTCTCCCAGTACATCGAGACCCGCCACGCGGCCAACCTTCTTGGCGCGGCATCCGGCAGCGGCGCCGCCGGCGTCGGATACCTGCTCAAAGACCGGGTCGGCGATGTCAGCGAATTCGTGGAGGCGCTGAGCCGGGTGGCAGCCGGCGGCACCGCCCTCGATCCAGAAGTCGTAACCCAGCTGCTACGCGCCAGCCGCCGCGCTGACGGCCTCGGTGCCCTCACTGCCCGAGAGCACGACGTACTCGCGCTGATGGCCGAGGGAAGATCGAATGGCGCGATAGCCGACACGCTCGTGATCTCCGAACGGGCCGTCGAGAAACACGTAGCCAACATCTTCAGCAAGCTCAGCCTCACGCCATCAGACACCGACCACCGCCGCGTACTCGCCGTCCTCCGCTACCTGGGACCGGGCCCCGCGGACCCGCTGCCGGACCACCCCGGCCCACGCAGCCCCTGAGTCCGCAGCAGCAGGTGAGGACGCGTCGGGTCATCGCCCGCCCGGGGGCAGCAGGCCAAGCTACTATGCCCCTATCGCTGCCGGCAGGGCAGCAGCAGCCAGGCGTCTGGCAAAGCTTAGCGTCGCGACCGAGCGTTCCATCTGAGCGCGTCACACCGCGACGCACACGCTGACCGAGCCAGCGCATAACGGCGGATAGCGCGCACGGTCCGCCGACCAGCCCCGATCACCCAGCGTGACTCGGACTTCGAGCCTGACTTGGCGCCGGATTGCCGACGGCAGCCGGCCGGTGAGTGGACGCGTTAGCTGACCGCGCAGGAGTCGCCGTCGCAGCTCGCTTCGGAGTTGCTGCCGGTCGTGCCGGCAACGGGCGTGAGCTGGCCTGTCTCGTCGTAAGCACGCTGCAGGAGCTGTAGCAGCACCTCGGGCGGCTGCGCGCCGCTGACCGCGTATTTGCCGTCGGCGACGAAGAACGGCACGCCGGTGATGCCGTACCGCGCGGCCTGCTGCTCATCGGCTCGCACCGTGCCGGCGTAGGCGTCCCCGTCGAGGACGGCTTGTACCTGCGCGGCTGGCAGGCCGGCTTCGGTGGCCAGGCGCACGAGGGTGGGCTTGCCGGCGATCGGGAGACCTTCGGTGAAGGTAGCGCGCAGCAGGCGCTCCTTCACCT
Organism: Streptosporangiaceae bacterium; assembly: GCA_036490795.1. Lineage (GTDB taxonomy): Bacteria > Actinomycetota > Actinomycetes > Streptosporangiales > Streptosporangiaceae > JAFARZ01. The sequence goes on along the minus strand of DASXDG010000065.1, from coordinate 31 downwards.
CCGGCTGCAGCCCGTGATCTTTGGCCAGGTG
>DASXDG010000064.1:0-10803 GCA_036490795.1 Streptosporangiaceae bacterium | reverse complement strand
CTACGGCTCCAACGAGTCACAGTTCACGCTGCTCGCCGCAGCCGTCGTGATCGTCTCACTGCCGGTCGTGCTGCTGTTCGTCGCCTCGCAGCGGCAGATCAACCGCGCGAGCCTGGTCGGCTCGGTGAAGGGCTGACCCAGCGCAGAGAGCCGCTTCCGTTCGGGATAAGGGTTTTGGGTGGCGGGTGCGGCGGACGCGCTTCGCCTGCGCCGCGGCGAAGGTGCGCTCAAGCGCCTCCATGGTGTGCGGCAGGTCGCGCTGTGCCAGCGTGACGAACAGGCAGTCCACCACGGTGAGCTGGGCGATCCGGCTGGTCATGGCGCCGGAGCGGAAGGCGGTTTCGCGCGTGGCGGTCAGCAGCACGAAGTCCGCCACCTCGGTGATCGGTGACCAGGGGAAGTTGGTGATCGCGACCGTGGTGGCGCCGTGCGCGCGGGCCTCGGTCAGCGCGTCGATGGTGTCTACCGTCGTCCCGGTGTGCGACAGGCCGACCGCGACGTCGCCCTTGCCGCGCAGCGCCGCGGAGGTGGCCGCCATGTGCGGGTCGGGCCACGCGTAGCCGGGCCGGTCGATGCGCTGCAGCTTTATCTGCAGGTCGACGGCCACCAGGCCGCTCGCGCCAACGCCGTAGATGTCGATACGGCGCGCCGCCGCGAGCGCGTCGACGACCTTGACGAGGGTGCCGATGTCGAGCCGGCTGGCGGTCTCGGTGACAGCGGCCGCGTCCGCGTAGGCGATCTTCTTGGTGATCGTCACCGGGTCGTCGTCTGGCTCGATGTCGCTTGAGGCCGCCACGACCGAGGCCGCGTCGTCGTGCGCCACCGCTCCGGCCAGCGCGAGGCGCAGCTCCGGGTACCCGCCCAGCCCGATCGCGCGGCAGAACCGGACCACGCTGGTGGCCGACGTGCCGCACGAGCGGGCCAGTTCTGAGATGCTCCGCCAGGCCACGCCGCCCGGGTCGTCGAGCACCGCTTGGGCCACGCGCTGCTCGACCGGCGACAGGTTCGGCAGCAGCGAGCGAATCGTGACCAGGATCCCGACGTCCGGGCTTTCTGTTGCCATCGTCCCCACCCCCGCGACGACCGTTTGCGACGCACTTACCAGGTTACCCGTTTCCGTGAGCTAAGACCGAAGCGTCACAGCTTTACCGGCCATGCCCGCATGAGGTGCCGACATGGGTTTCGCGCGCTGAATTTTGCCTGCTAAGCGGGCCGGGTACGACCTAGCCGCGATGAGCTGGCGCGGGGGCGCGCCGGCCCAGCGCAAGACCGAGGAACGGGGGACGCAGCCGCCGATGACCGTGCCCGGAAGCCGGATGCCCGCGAACCGGGTGGCCGCGTACGCGGTTACCCGGGTCACCGAGCTCGGGCTGGTCGCGCTCGGCGCCGGCTTCGCGTTCTTCTCCCAGACCGCGGGCAGCGACCTGGCGTACCTGTCCGGCTGGGACGTCCTTGTTGTGTGCTACCTGGCCATTGGCTTCGCGGTCGCGCGTCACCGCCGCATGCGGCCGGACGCCGCCAGGCCAGGCGGCGGCCTTGGCCGGCTGCTCGCAAGCGCCAGGCTCAGCTTCGGCTTCACGATCGCCGTCAGCCTGATCGGGATCCTGAGCCTCGACTCGGCGCTCTTCTACGGCGGCAACACGGCCTATGGGAAGGAGATCAGGCTCTCCGGCGGCGTTGCGATCGTCGCCGCCTGGCTGCTGCTGCACGCCGGCTATGCCGCGTTCTACGCCTCGCGTTACTACGAGGGGGAGGCCCTCGCCGGAGCAGCGGACACGGCGGGCGTCCCGCGCGTGCGCGGCGGCCTGGAGTTCCCCCACTGCACGGCGCCGATGGCAACCGACTTCCTGTACTTCTCGTTCACCGTCGGCACCTCGTTTGCCGTCTCCGACGTGAACGTGGCCTCGCAGGCAATGCGCTGGCACGTGATGGTGCACAGCGTGCTCGCCTTCTTCTACAACGCGGTCGTGCTGGCGGCGGCGATCGGCTTCCTCACCGGCAGGTAACGGCGGTCCGCTTGGTGAGGTGGGGCCGGCCGTCGCCGCATGTTCTAAATTTACCTTGGCCACATAAGAGCTGAAAATGATGTACAAGTGCTGGTGGCGGCGTTGCCGGCCGTTCGGCTAGGCGAGCTGTCGTCCCGCCCCCCAGACCGCGCGAACCTCGCACGCGTCGCCGAGCAGTACCGCGTCGGCCGCGTAGCCGGGCGCGAGCCTGCCGAGCCGCCCCTCAAGCCCGAGCGCCCGAGCGGGAACCCAGGTGAGCGCCGTGACCGCCGCGCGCAGGCTCATCCCGCACCGCCGCGTCGCCAGCCGCAGCGCGTGATCCTGGGTCAGCGTCGAGCCCGCGATGGCCCCGGGTGAGCCGTCAGGACCCGCCAGCCGCGCCACCCCGTCCACCACGGCCACGTCGAGCGAGCCGAGCCGGTACGACCCGTTGGCGGCGCCCGCCGCGGCCATCGCGTCGGTGATCAGCGCCACGCGCCCAGGGGCCGCGTCAATGAGCAGCCGGGCGACGTCCGGGTGCACGTGCACCCCGTCTAGGACCAGCTCCGCGGTCACCCGCTCGTCCCTGATGGCCGCCACGACCGGTCCCGGGTTCCTGTGCCCGATCCCCGGCATTGCGTTGAAGGCGTGCGTGAGCAGCCGGGCGCCGCGGTCGAACGCGGCCTGGGCCCGCTCCTCGTCGGCCTCCGTGTGCCCTACCGCGACGACCACGCCGGCCGCGGTGAATTCCGCGACGGCCTCGAGTCCGCCTGGCAGTTCCGGCGCGATCGTGACCTGCCGCAGCGTCCCGCGCGCGGCCGCCGCCAGCCGCCCGGTGAGCGCGGGGGACGGCGCGATGAGGAAGTCGGGGTTGTGTGCCCCCCGGCGGCCAGGCGCGAGGAACGGCCCTTCGAGGTGGGAGCCGAGCACGAGCGGGTCCCGCTCCGTGAGGTCCGCGATCGCCGCGAGCGAGCGCTCAAGCGCCGCGACCGGGTTCGCGACGAGGCTCAGCAGTGAGCGGGTCGTCCCGTGCGCCCGATGCACCGCCAGGGCGCGCTCAACCGCGTCCGCGCCCTCCTCGAAGCTGAAGCCGCCACCGCCGTGGACGTGCAGGTCGATGAAACCAGGCGTCAGCACGCCACCCGCCGCGTCCACCACGCCGGCGCCCGGGCCGGCGTGGGCCGCCCAGCCGGCGCCGTCGCCGGCCGCGGTGATCCGGTCACCGTCGAACACCACCCAGAACCGGTCGGCCTCGCCGTCGACGTCACACTTGCGAGCCCCGTGCACGATGATCACACTGGCACCGGGCACGCGGGCACCGGGAAGGCTCTCCTGCACGCTCACGTCCTTAAGAAACCGCAGCCGTCACATGTCCAGGCTGGGCATCTTACGCCGCCCGCGCGTGCCGCCCGCGACGTCACCCGGTCACGACGCCGCCGGCGACGCCCGTCAGCCATTACCAGGCACCGCCAGGTTCTCCTTGCGACCGGCGCGGGCGTGGGGCGGGCCCAAATTTTCGCCGAGTATACACTCAGGATATTTACGTGACGTATACGCTGAGTGTATATTCGCCATGGTGAACTTCCCATTGACCCTCAGCCAAGGAGATTGATGAACGTCCTCGAGGCGAGCGGCCTTGGCAAGCGGTACGGCCGCACCTGGGCGCTGCGCGAGTGCACCCTGGAGATCCCCGCCGGCCACGTCGCCGCCCTGGTCGGCCCGAACGGCGCGGGCAAGACCACCCTGCTGAACCTGGCGGTCGGCCTGACGGCGCCAACCTCCGGCACCGTCACCGTGCTCGGCGGCCGGGCCGCGGGGGCGCCGGCCGCACTGGCCGGCGTCGCGTTCGTCGCCCAGGACACGCCGTTGTACAGGAACCTGTCGGCCGCGGACATGATGCACGTGACGCGCAACCTGAACCGCCGCTTCGACCAGCCCTACGCGGAAACCAGGCTCGCGGAACTCGGCATCCCGCCGGGGCGCAAGGCAGGGAAGCTGTCCGGCGGCCAGCAGGCACAGCTCGCGCTGACCCTGGCGCTTGCCCGCCGGCCGCGGCTGCTGGTGCTTGACGAACCCGTCGCGATGCTCGACCCCGTCGCCAGGCGCGACTTCATGGACACGGTGCTGACGGCGGCAGGCGACGGGGTGTCCGTGGTGCTGTCCTCGCACGTGCTCGCCGACCTTGAGCGGGTGGCCGGCTACCTCATCCTGCTGTCACGGGGCCGGGTGCAGCTGGCCGGAGAAGTCGGCGGCCTGCTCGCCGCCCACCGCCTAGACAGCCTGGAGGAACTTGCCCTGGGCTACTTGCGCGAGAATCCGGCGGAGGTGACGCGATGACCGCGCTGACCGTGCCCGCCCGCCCGGACGAGGACGCGAGCCCGCGGCCGGTGCCGTGGCAGCGGATGGCCTGGGTCACCTGGCGGCAGCACCGCTTCGCGCTGGCCGGCGTGGCCGCGCTGCTCGGCGCGTTCGCGGTGTACCTGTGGCTGTCCGGCCTTCAGGCGCACCACGACTTCGCCGCCGCGGCCGACTGCCACCCGGCTAGCTCATACGCCTGCGGGAACGGGCTCGACGACTTCAACAACACCTACGGCGCGCGCGCGGAGGCGGTCGCGGGCCTGCTGCTCGCGGTGCCCGCGCTGATCGGGGCGTTCGTCGGCGGGCCGGCGATCGGCCGCGAGATGGAGACCGGGACCTTCCGGTACACCTGGACCCAGGAATTCGGCCGGTGCCGCTGGGCGCTCGCCAAGCTGGTGCCGCTCGCGGTGGCGGTGACCGCTGCCGCGGGAGCGTTCAGCGTCCTGTTCTCCTGGTACCTTCAGCCGTTCCTGGCCGACGGCAACCAGACGCCGCTGGCGCCGACGGTGTTCGGCCTGCGCGGGGTCGCGTTCGCCGCTTGGACGCTGGCCGCCTTCGCGATCGGTGCCCTGGCCGGCATGCTCATTCGCAGGGTCGTCACCGCGATCGCCGCCACCCTGGCCGTCTACACCGGCCTGGCCCTCGCGGTCATGAACTTCCTGCGCCAGCACTACCTGACGCCGCTGGTCAGCAGGAACCTCGTCAGCCCGCCTGCCTCTGCCTGGATCATCAGCCAGTGGTGGACCAAGGGCAGCGCGTTCATCTTCGCCCCCTGGCCGCCGGACATCGTCCAGCGCGAGGACTGCCCGCCCACCTCGTTCGGGCCTGACGGGCCGTCACTGGCAGGGCTCACGCAGTGCTTTGTCAGGCACGGGTACACGCGGTGGACGAGCTACCAGCCTGCCAGCCGGTTCTGGCCGTTCCAGTGGATCGAGGGCGGCTGGCTGCTCGCGCTGTCCGTGCTGCTCATCGCCGCGACCGTCTGGCTGGTCCGCCGGCGCGCGGCCTGATGCGGCCGGCGAGCACGGCACCGGGTGACGGCGCGCCGGACACCATCTTCTGAACAACGTCCCGCGCCAGCACGGCGGCTGGAAGCGCCGCCCAGCTAGCGGATCGTGCCCAGGAACTGCTCCCAGGCGGCAGCGCTGAACGCCAGCGTCCCGCCGTCGCGGTCGGTCGTGTCGCGGACCGTCACCATGTCGTCGCTGGCTACTTCGACGCACTGCCCACCGTCACCTGTCGAGTAGGTAGATTTCCGCCAGTCCACTGGTCCGCCAGCCCTTCTATTAGTGCCAGAGACTCTGACACCTTCATGCACTCACCTCTGAGGTTATCGTGACGAACTGCCACCGACGCAATGATTTCCGGGTCGGTGTATACCCCTCCGGACACCACGTGCTCCGACCAGACGGCGTCGTCAGCCAAGGCGTAGCTGGCCGCCAGCGCCACATGCGCCATCTCTGGCATCACCTGGAGCACGACGTTTGGCCTCGCGGCGACATCGAGCAGGTAGCGTAGCTGCGCTGTCATGATCTCCGGCGACCCCACCAGCCGGTACAGCGCGGACTGGTCGAGTACGTAGGACACACGGCAACGGCCAAGCACGCGCCGCTGCCGTTCCATGCGTGCTCCCAGCCTGGCGGCGGCTACTTCAGCGGACACCCCGGTCAGCGCTATCAGCGCACGCGCGTAGTCCTCGGTCTGGAACAGTCCGTCAACGATCAGAGGTGTCCACAGGCGCAGTGTCGCCGACTGGTCTTCGTAGTCGCTCCATGACCGGAACGTGGCCGGAACCTCGGGCGCGGTGCGGATGTCATCAAGCCACTGGAGGTACCAGCCACGCCGCTCGGGAAACACCTTGTCAAGTGCGTCGGCTACCCGCACGCTCGGCGGTCGCAATCCGCTCTCGATCCGTCCCAGGTGAGCCCCGTTGATACCAGTTTGTTTAGCCAGCTCCGTCATGGACCACCCGTGCGCCAGCCTGTCCCGTCGCATCTGTCGTCCGAAGTGTCCGGCGACTCCTTTGCCGTTTCTGCCAGAAATGCCTGCCATGCTCACTAGTCTGCCGCTACGTCCGGTAGCTGTCACGCACTGCGCAAGGATGCTTACACGTCCTGCCGACGTCGCGGCGTGCTAACCGTCCGGCACCGAACGGCGGCGGGACGCTCCATCTCCGAGCAAGGGAAACGGCAATGCGCGTCAGCGACGACATCCGCCAGATGAGCGACCCGGACTTCCTAGCCGAGCGGGCGCGGGTCAGGGAAACGATCGAAGCGCTCCAGGAGCGTCTGGCTGAGCTGGACGACGAGTTCCTCAAGCGCGCGGGCGCGGCGTGGACGGAGGCAGTCCAGTGACCCGCGGAGCAGCGAACCACAGCGACCTAGTTGAGGTCAGCCTCAGCAACCTTCGCGAGCACCGTGACACCGCCGCCCGGTGGCTGGCCGTCGAAGTCCTGCTGTCCGACGAAGCGGCCCTCGAAGACGACGGCCTCATAACCCGCCTGCACACCCTCCAGGACCGCCTTGAGACCCAGACCCGCCAAAGGTACGGCGTAGCTTAAGGAGGCCAGCAGAGTGCAAGGCTCACAGTGCGCCAGCTCCACATCCTCTGCGAGTGCCAGATAAGGGCAGAAGTCTCGTTCCTCCTACAAGTGCGCGGCTCGGCGGACGCGCGCCTTTAGGGCTGCGGGTAGCAGGTCATCTTGGCCCCAGTACTTGAGGAGCACGTCAAGCGGCCGGGCGGCCTGGACGGCGGGGTCACGCAGGCAGGTGGCAAGGGCGGGCAGGTGGAAGCCGTGCTGTCCGGCGGTCTGGATGGCCGAGCGGACTTCCTCTTCGGTGCCGGTGCACTCGAACGGCTTGTCCCCGGCCCCAGGTAGCCCGGCCATGGCCTCGTAGAGGCCGGACAGTTCAGGGTCGGCGAACAGGTCGCCGCCGGCCTTGCTGACGGCGAGGTCGTGGCCGAACAGGCTGCTGGTCGCCAGGAACACCCAGGCGCACTTGGCGCACTTGCGGCACCAGCCCAGGCCCTTGGTCTTGTTGCAGCTCGCGGTCTTGAGGTAGGCGTCCATATGCGGTTCCAGGGACCGGATGATCTGCAGCTCCAGCAGGGGCCGCAGCGGACTGGAGTAGAGCGGCGCTCCGGGCAGCCAGCGGTCGCGGTAGGTGCCGAGGGCCGCCTCGAACTCGTGGCTCTTGGTCCACTGGTGGTTGACTGGCGTGCCGAGGTAGGAGCCGACGTTCGGCTCGTCGTCGCTGCGCGAGTTGCCGGCCAGCACCATGGGGCTGCCCCGCAGGCTACCGACCAGCAGCGCGGCCAGTGCAAGGTAGGCGGAGTAGGGGGTGTGTCCGTTGGGGTGGCCGGAGGCGTTCAAGGCCAGCAGTTCGGGCAGGACCTGGCGTCGGACCTCGATGATCCTGCCGCCGTCAGCCATGGACTCGGGGAGGGCACGCTGCCCCTCGGTGGGGTTGTACAGGAAGAAGTCGGTCGCCGGGGCGGCGGCGTCGCGGACGGCGTAGGCCAGTGCGAGGGAGTCCTTGCCACCGCTGAACATCACCAGGGGCGGGGCGTCGGCGTCGTGGCTGCTGAGGGCCGAGGCGAACTCGGAGGTGGGGGCGAGGCTGGGCGAGGCGGTGATGCGCAGGAAGCCGGGGGTAGTGAAGTCGATGCCGTTGCGGTAGAAGAACTCGCCCATCGCCTGCGGCCAGAACGACTCCCACCACGCGGTCTCGGCCGGATCCGCCGACGGGAGCGCCGCCTCGATGACCGGGCTGCAGAAGGCCTTCCAGTAGCTGAACGCCTCCACGATGGCCAACGCGCGGACGAGGCGCCGGGCGGTCGGCGCGGACACGCGGGCCACTTCCTCCGGCCGCAGCCCGGCGAGCTCCACCGACGGGTCGAACGTCGTCTCCCCGCATGTGAACCGGAACTCCAGCCGCACCGTTTCACCGTCGGCGGCGGCGCGCGCGTGCTCGACGCGGAACACTGGATGAGAGTCCCGCAGGTGCCCGAGCTGCTCGTTAAGCGCGGGATCAGAGGCGAGAAGAGGCACGTGGCGAGGCTACCAGGCACCCTCATCTACAAGGCCGCCTTCGCCGGCGATCCGCCGCCGAGATGGTAGTGCTCGTACATGTCGCGCTGCCACAGCCGCGTCGCGTCGAACACCCCCCGCGCCGAGGCCAGCGCGCTGAGCGCGGGCCCAGTGGCAGGCCCTGTGGGCATCGGCGGGGCCGGAGGCAGCGTAGGCTTGTGAGCGAGGCTTGGCGGCAGCCGCCTGCTAGAAATCGCACGGGCGCAAGCGGACATCAACGCAAGGCTGAGAGCGGGAAACGCATTCGGGGAGATCGGCGAGCGGGTCGCTGCCGAGATCACCAGGGCAGCCCGCGACCCTGCGCCAGGCCATGACCTCAAAGCGGACCCCCCGGGTGGAGTCGGCCGGCAGATCCTGTCGGGCTGGCCGCACCAGGACCGGTCCGCACGCGGTACGCGGATGCTGCGGCGACGTGGAACGACCGTGTCCGGCGAAGATACGAACGGTGGCTCGCCGACTCTGCCCGGATCGGCGAAGTGAAGGCACGCCAAGTCGACCGCAAGCTCCCGCCGCTCCCGCGCGGCGTTCTGGCCAGGCTCGCGGGCGATGCTTGCGACCCGGGCGCTGGTCAGCTCGCCTCGGTGTCCCGCGGGCGCAGACGGCTCGTTAGCTGAGCCGGGTTAATAGTGACCGGGAACGGGCGCTCCACGGTCAAGGAAGCCGTCGTAACGGCGACGGCAGCGTAGTGGCCGTCACGTAGCTCGAAGATGGTTAGCTCAGGCCGCGCCGGATTCGGGTGGACGATCCAGTAGGAGGGGACGCCGAACCGTTCGTAAGCGGCCTTCTTCCGGTTTAGGTCGATGATTGCGGTGCTGGGCGACCGGATCTCCACCACGAGCAGCGGCGGCCTAGTGAACTTCGCGTCGCCGACCTCGTCGACGGGAACCACGACGAGGTCCGGGGCGAACTCGGTTGTCGTCGCGGTCAACTGCACTGCCGGCTCGAGCATGACGCAGAGGTCTTCGGGGCACGCGTTGTCGAGGATCTTCCCTAGCTGGAAGGCAGCGAACTGATGAACGGTGGTGGGTCGCGGGCTCACGACAAGCACTCCGTCAAGCAGTTCATACCGGCGACCGTCATTCGGCAGCCGGTCCAGTTCATCCACCGTGAACGGGAGTCCGGCGTTGGCATGGGCCTCTCCGAAAGTCACAGCACTCATGGTGCCCCCTTCCGTTGATGGCGTCCACTTTGCCAGCGCCGTCTGACATTCCAGCGCTTAGAACCTGAAGCCCTGAAGCCGCCCGCACAGAACCAGTCGCTTGCTGTCAATGCCCCGTAGCAGGCGGCCTGCCAGCCGTTCAGCCCAGTTTTCTGCCAGGACTCCTCCTCCTGGCAGAGATGGTCGTGGACGGCAGCGGATCCTCCATCGCGCAGCAGCACATCAAGGCGGCCCTGGATGCCGCTGATCAGACGCGCGGCCTGCATGGAGTAGAGCAGCCCGAGTCGGAAGGTCGTGAAATGCTGGTACCCCCGGCCTTGCACAGTTACCAGGGCTTGCAGCAGCGCCCGGGCCTCGGAGCCGGGTTGCCCGCCGAACGTATCCAGTACCTCCCGGTAGCTCGCCTGGCCTGCGGCAGCCTCGGCGATCATCCGGTGGAAGCCCGAGTTCGTCACCTCAAGGCCAAAGACCTCGCTGGTGAGCGTCCCCACGTTTTCCCCGAATGTCTCGATGTCGGGCGGCTCCACGGTCACCGAGTCACCAGACCTGCGCAGCCGAAAGACGCACATGCGTGGAACCTCCTGCAGCACGACGGGGGAGTGGGTCGCGATGATCGCCCCTCGTGCCCTGGTCCCCGGTCGAATACCGCAGCCGTCCATGACCTGCCCGCTAATCAGTCGGACGGACAAAACAGGGCAACGCGTAATGTTCTTGCGGACCAGCTAGGCGGCTTCGCCGTTCATGGTCCATCGATCATATTTCCGAGTGCGACACGCTTGATACACTGGCGTTCGTGCCATCATCGCCGTAGGCTGACTCTCAGTAGTCTGGCTCGCGCGAAGAGTCAGGCGGCCCGACCCGGTGCGGGAACACCAGGGCCGGGCCTAGAACCCATCCGTCCGACACAAGCGGAGGACAGACCCATGCGACCCAGTCTTTCTCAACCCAGCCTCGGCACGCACCCCTTCGGCGACACCTCGGCCGAAGAACGGCTGCGTGGTCTCGACCGTCAGCAGCTCGCCGACCGGCTTACCTGGCTGTCCTGGTGGTCCCCGGGGACATTTGCGGTGGTCATGGACTACCTGGAGTTCGTCGACAACCTCGCGAAAGACGAAAATGACGACGACACCGACGACCCCGCGCCGCACTGCACGGTCTGCGGCGGCGAGGTCGGCATCTTCGTCCGCTACAGCCTGAACTGGCAGCACTAC
>DASXDG010000063.1:0-15390 GCA_036490795.1 Streptosporangiaceae bacterium | reverse complement strand
GCGGCGGGCCGCCCCCAGGCAAACGCGCCGGGACGGACGAACGTACCGCCGCGTGCCATGGCCGGCGTAAGGTCGGCCGGAACCCTAGGTGAATTCATAGAGGTGTTTCCTTGCCCCTGTAGTGAAAGCCAGTCACTCAATAATACGGATAGTAAACAGTCTTGGGCGGTGCGTAATGAAGAATCCAGCAGCAGGCGGCGGCCGCTGGATCGATGTTCAGCCGGATCGTTTCCCCTCGTGGATCCGTGAGTTCGGCCGGCGCCACGGAGACCCGGGCGCGCCCGAGGGCGACGGAGAGGGCGCTGCCGTCACCGTGCGCGGCGCGGACGGAGCGGTCGCGGAGTGTCATCTCCCGTTCCCGCCACTGCCGGAGATAGCGGAGCTGCCGGCGGGACTGTCAGCGAGACTGCCAGCGACGGCTACGATAACAGCAAGAAACGAGGCGTCGTGGCCGGAACTCGTCGCCGAGCACGCGGTCGCCGAGCGGACGGTCGGCGTGCTGCTTGCCCGCCTCGGCGGCTACGCCGTCGGAGTCTTCGCCGGCTCCCCGCCACGTCTTGCCGCGTCCAAGACCGGCAGCCGGCCGGTGCACGGCAGGAGCGCGGCCGGCGGCTGGTCACAGCACCGGTTCGCCCGCCGCAGGGAAAAGCAGGTCAGCGAGGCACTGCAGGCCGCCGCCGGTGCCGCCGCGACCATCTTCGCGGGCGCGAGCCTGGACGCGGTGGTCCTGGGCGGGGACCGCCGCGCGATCGCGGGCCTGGCCGGCGACCCGAGGCTGAAGGACATCCTGGCGCGCGCAGAGGACCGGTTCCTCACCGTTCCCGATCCGAGGCTCGCCGTGCTGCGCGATACCCCGCGTACGTTCCTCGCCATCAGGATCAGGATCATCGAGCCGGAAACCCAGTCGCAGGGACAGGCTCCGGTCACGTAGAATGATCCGCGTGTTGCTCACGACGGATTAGACGCACGCCGCAGGGGAGCAGTGTGTCCATTTCGCCCGTCGTAGGAGCAGTAAATCATGATCGTAGCCACTGACATCGAACTGCGGGCCGGCGCGCGCCTGCTACTGGAGGCGGCGTCCTTTCAGGTCGCCCCCGGTGACCGCATCGGCCTGGTAGGCCGCAACGGAGCCGGCAAGACCACGTTGGCCAAGGTGCTGTCCAGCGAGGCGCAGCCCGCCGCGGGCAGCGTCCGTCTTTCCGGCACCGTTGGCTACCTGCCACAGGACCCGCGGACCGGCGACCTGGACACGCTCGCGATTGACCGTGTGCTGTCCGCCCGCGGACTGGACGTCCTGCGCGCCGGACTCCGCCAGGCCGAGACCCAGATGAGCATCGCCCCCGGCGACGCCAAGGCGATCCGCGCGTACGGCGCCCTGACCGACCAGCTGGCCGTGCTCGGCGGATACGCGGCCGAATCCCAGGCCGCGGCGCTCACTGCCAGCCTAGGCCTGCCGGACCGCGTCCTGCAGCAGCCGCTGCGCACGTTGTCCGGCGGGCAGCGGCGTCGCGTCGAACTGGCCCGCATCCTGTTCGGCGATTCGGGCACGATGCTGCTCGACGAGCCCACCAACCACCTGGACGCCGACTCGGTCAGCTGGCTCCGCGATCATCTCAAGAACTACCGCGGTGGCCTGGTCGTGATCAGCCACGACGTGGACCTGCTCGGCGACGTGGTCAACAAGGTCTTCTACCTGGACGCCAACCGTACCGTGCTGGACATCTACAACCTCGGCTGGAAGGCGTACCTCGCCCAGCGCGAGACCGATGAGCGCCGGCGCAAGCGGGAACGGGTGAACGCCGGCCGGCAGGCCAGCGCGCTGATGGCCCAGGCGGACAAGATGCGGGCCAAGGCGACCAAGGCTCAGGCCGCCAAGAACATGCAGCGCCGGGCCGAACGGATGCTGGCCGGTGTCGAGCAGGAGCGGCAGGGGGACCGGGTAGCCAAGCTGAGGTTTCCCACCCCTGCTCCGTGCGGGCGCACGCCGCTGCAGGCAGAGGGCCTGTCCAAGTCCTACGGCTCCCTTGAGGTCTTCACCGACGTGAACGTCGCCGTGGACCGGGGCAGCAGGGTGGTGATCCTCGGGCTGAACGGTGCGGGCAAGACGACCCTGCTGCGGTTGCTTGCCGGCGTTGAGGTGCCCGATACCGGAAAAGTCACTGCCGGACACGGTCTAAAGCTCGGATATTACGCCCAAGAGCATGAAACTCTGGAAACAGAACGGTCAGTTCTCGAACACATGCGTACCGCGGCTCCCGATCTAATCGATTCCGAGCATCGCAAGGTTCTTGGTTCATTCCTGTTCTCCGGCGACGACGTGGAAAAGCCGGCCGGTGTCCTGTCCGGCGGTGAGAAAACTCGTCTCGCGCTCGCCTTGCTGGTCGTGTCCGGCGCGAACGTGCTGCTCCTGGACGAGCCGACAAACAACCTGGATCCGGCGAGCCGGGAGGAAATCCTCGCCGCGCTCAGGGGTTTCAAAGGCTCCATAGTCCTGGTGACTCACGATGAAGGCGCGGTCGAGGCACTTTCGCCAGAACGCGTTATCGTCTTGCCCGACGGTGTGGAAGATGCCTGGAGTGAAGACTTCGCCGACCTAGTCGCACTTGCATAAGCATGTGCATGCAGGCGCGATAAAGAAACGCAATCAATTGCAGTCATCTGGGTGGCCAATCGGGCGCCCATGCCTGATCATTACGGATGGGGGAGGTAACGCAGTGGTGGCTCCAGCTAACGGGAGGTACATGTGGCCCAGGCCCTCAAGAAAGGTACGCGCGTCATTGGCGTTGACCGCAGCAGGCTAGGGACGCTTCTCGGCAAGAGGTACGACTCTGGCGAGAGCATCCGGTCGCTCGCGGCATCGACAGGGCGCTCGTACGGCTTTGTGCACCGTCTGCTCACCGAGTCGGGCATTGAACTGCGGCGGCGTGGAGGCGCCACCCGCAGTCATCCCGCTCGCGCCAGCAAGGGCGGCACGAAGAACGGTCTCGCGAAGAGCAGCGTCGCTAAGAGCAAGGCCAAGCACTAGAACGGCAGGTGGAGGAGCCGGCCTGCAACGGCGCAGGATGCCCCGCCCGGCTGCCGCCTGTGTGGTTCGCCATAAGCTGATCCGGTTAAGGAACGAAAAGGGTCCTGTGTCGAGTTAAATCGGAACATGTACGCACGGGGAAACATGATGGTGGGGTTCCGTATGGACCCCTCCATCACGAAGCAGAAGCTCAAGCCCGGCACGGTCAAACGCATCGCGAGCTACGCCAGGCCGTACCGGTGGCTGCTGGCCGCCTTTCTGCTCGCGACGTCGGTCGACGCGGTCATCACCGTCGTCAACCCGCTGCTGCTCCGGGATGTGATCGACAAGGGCATCCTGGCCAGGAACGACAAGGTCGTGATCACGCTGGCCGTTGTCGTCGCCGCGGTCGCCATTTTCGATGCCGCGCTCGGCTTCGCCATCCGCTGGTTCTCGGCGCGGGTGGGAGAGAGCCTGATCTATGACCTGCGCACGCAGGTGTTCCGGCACGTGCAGAAGCAGCCGATCGCGTTCTTCACGCGCGCGCAGACCGGTTCCCTGGTCAGCCGCCTCGACGGTGACGTGGTCGGCGCGCAGCAGGCGATCACCAGCACGCTGTCCGGCGTGATCTCGAACATCCTCAGCCTGGTCGTCATCCTGATCGCCCTGTTCTACCTGTCCTGGCTGGTCAGCATCATCGGACTGGCGCTGATCCCGCTGTTCATCTTGCCGGCCAAGCTGGTCGGCCGCCGGATGCAGCGGCTGACCAGGCAGAGCATGCAGCTCAACGCCGAGATGGGCTCGATGATGACCGAGCGGTTCAACGTGGCCGGCGCGATGCTGGTCAAGCTGTTCGGCAGGCCAGAGGAGGAGGCGGACAGGTTCTCCGGCAAGGCAGCCAACGTCCGCGACATCGGGATCGTCACCGCCATGTACGGGCAGGTGTTCTTCGTCGTGCTGACCATGCTCGCCTCGCTCATTACCGCCGTCGTCTACGGGGTCGGCGGATCGCTGGTCATCCACGGCACATTCCAGATCGGCACCCTGGTCGCGCTCACCGCCCTGCTCGGGCGGGTCTACGGCCCGATCACCAGCCTCACCAACGTGCAGATCAACGTGATGACCGCGCTGGTCAGCTTCGATCGCGTCTTCGAGGTACTCGACCTCAAGCCGCTGATCGAGGAGAAGCCCGACGCGAGCACGCTGCCGCGCACCGAGGCGGAGACCGCGCCGGACATCACCTTCGACGACGTCTCGTTCCGCTACCCGCTGGCCAGCGAGGTCTCACTGGCCAGCCTGGAGTCGATCGCGCTGGCCGTGCCGGAGCGGACCGACCAGTCCAGCGGCGTGCTGCACCACGTCACGTTCCGCGCTCCGCCGGGCCAGCTCACCGCCCTGGTCGGCCCGTCGGGCGCCGGTAAGACCACGATCACCCACCTGGTCGCCAGGCTCTATGACCCCGACCAGGGCGCGGTGCGCATCGGCGGCTTCGACCTGCGCGACGTCACGCTCGGCTCACTGCACGACGTGGTCGGCGTCGTCACCCAGGACGCGCACCTGTTCCACGACACGATCCGGGCAAACCTGCTGTACGCCAGGCCCGCCGCCACCGAACAGGAACTCATCGACGCATGCGAGGCCGCGCAGATCTGGGACCTGATCTCGGTGCTTCCTGACGGGCTGGACACGATCGTCGGCGACCGCGGCTACCGGCTGTCCGGCGGCGAGAAGCAGCGCGTGGCGCTCGCCCGGCTGCTGCTCAAGGCTCCGTCGGTGGTCGTGCTCGACGAGGCCACCGCGCACCTGGACTCAGAGTCGGAGGCGGCGGTTCAGCGCGCACTCAAGACGGCCCTGACCGGGCGCACCTCGCTGGTCATCGCGCACCGCCTGTCCACCGTCCGCGAGGCCGACCAGATCCTGGTCATCGACCAGGGCGACGTGGTCGAACGCGGCACCCACGAAGAGCTACTGCGATCCGGCGGCCTGTACGCGGAGCTCTACCAGACCCAGTTCGCCCGCCAGGAGGACCGCACACAGCACGGCCACGCCTAGCCACCCCTAGCAGGCCACTCCTAGCCACCCCTAGCAGGGTCAATTGCGTGATTGACCCTGCTAGAGCGTGTCGGTTACGCATTTGACCAGGCTGGCCCGGCTGGAAACTCGATAGCTTGGCCATAACTGACTGTGGTATCACAGCCCAGTGACCGGATTTCCCCAGCTGACGCTGCGCACCCTGACCGAAGCTGACACCGAGGCGATGCACGAGTTCATCGACCTCGTTTTCGTCGAACAACCCACCTCACCCGAAGTGCGGGCCATGGATCGTGACATCCAGGACCTGCCCGCCGGGCGTGCTGTCGGCGTGTTCGACGGTGACGAGGTGGCCGGCATCGGCACACTCGGCTCCATGACGATGACGGTTCCCGGCGGCGGCACGCTGCCGTTCGCCGCCGTCCAGTTCGTCGGGGTCAGCCCGGTGTACCGCAGGCGCGGCGTGATGACCACGATGATGCGCCATCATCTGCACACTTTGCACGAGACCGGCGCCGAGCCGGTGGCGGGCCTGACCGCGTCGGAGTCGGTGATCTACGGCAGGTTCGGCTTCGGCGCCGCGACGCTCAGTGCCCGGTTCGCGATCCCCAGGGAGCGATCGGCGTTGCGGCCAGTCGCGGGTATCGACGAGGTCAGGGTCCGCCTGGTGCCCTCCGCGGCCAGCGTGGAGCTATCCGAGCCGGTTCTTGCCCGGTACGTCACCCGCCGGGCCGGTGCCCTGGCGCGGCCGGACAAGTGGGCCCGCGCCTACGCGGCCGACCCGGAGCAGTGGCGTGAGGGCCGCTCGATCGTGCGCACCGTCATCGCCGAGCGGGACGGGGAAACGGTCGGCTTCGCCCGCTACCAGAACAAGGCCGAGGGCAGCGCCGTCGGCATGCCGGCCGGGGTCACCGACGTGAACGAGATCTTCGGCGACGACACCGCGGCTCTGGCGGCGCTGATCCGGTACCTGGTCGGCATCGACCTGATCGCCACCACGAAGTTCTACCGGCAGCCGGCCGACTCTCCGGTCATTCACCTGCTGGAAGACTTCCGGGCTAGCGGCATGCAGGTCAGGGACGGCCTGCACCTGCGTCTGGTCGACGTGGACCGCGCGCTGGCCGGGCGGACGTATTCGGCACCGGTCGACGTCGTGCTGGACATCACCGATGCGTTCTGCCCGTGGAACGCCGGCCGGTGGAACCTCACCGGTGATGAGAAGTCGGCCCAGTGCGTCCGCACCGACGCCTCCGCCGATCTGGCCCTGGACGTGCGCGACCTGGCCGTCGCGTACCTCGGCGGCAGCACGCTCGCCGCCCTCGCCCAGGCCGCGCAGGTCACCGAATTGCGCCCCGGAGCCCTGACCTATGCCTCCCGCGCATTCGCCACCGACCTGGCTCCGCACCTCCCGTGGGGGATTTGACCCGATATTTCAACCGAGTCAATTGCGCGATTGACACGCTCTAGCGATGTCAATCGCGCAATTGACCTAGTGGGTCGGGGCCTAGTGGGTCGGGGCCTAGTGGGTCGGGGCCTAGTGGGTCGAGGCCTAGTTGGGTCGGGGCCTAGTTGGCCAATGTCTTAAATGGGCCTCAAGGGCGCCCAATTATTTGTAGCCGGCGGCTTGAAGGGCGAACAATTCGGAGTAGGGGCCGGCGGCGGTCATGAGGGTTTCGTGGTCGCCGATTTCGACGATTTTGCCCTGGTCCATGACGACGATCGTGTCCGCCATGTGCACGGTGGAAAATCGGTGCGACACCAGCACGGTAATCGTGCCGTTGGATTCGCCGAGCGCGCGCGCCGCGTCGCGGTACCGGGCGAACAGCGCCGCCTCGCTGGGAACGTCGAGCGATGCCGTCGGCTCGTCGAGCACCACCAGCAGCGGGCGCTCGCGCATCAGGCCGCGGGACAGCGCGAGCCGCTGCCACTGCCCGCCGGACAGGGACCGCCCGCCGATGTACGGTCCGAGTACCGTGTCCAGCCCTTGTGGCAGTTCGGCCACCACCTGGTCCGCTCCGCCCCGCCCGATCGCCCCGAGCACGGCCGCGCGGTCCTCGATCCTGGGCAGGTCACCCGCGCCGACACCGTCGCCGAGTGACATGTTCAGCCGGACGTAGTCCTGGAACGCGCCGGTCGTGGCCTCCCGCCAGCGCCGCGGCGCCACCGAGGCCAGGTCCTGCCCGTCTACCGTGATCGTGCCGGAGTCGGGCCGGTACATGCCGGTGAGCAGCTTGATCAATGTTGACTTGCCGGCACCGTTCTCGCCGACGATCGCGACCGTGCTGCCCGCCGTCAGCGTCAGGTTCACGTCGTGCAGCGCCAGCGCGTCCTGCCCCGGATAGGTGAAGCTGACCCCGTCGAACCGGATCCCCGAGGTCAGCCGCTCCGGCACGGTCCCGGTGCCGTCGGCCGTCGTCCGCGCCACGTAGTCCTCCAGCCACAGCAGCCGGTTCGCGGTGGCGGACGCGGTGGCGAACGATCCTGCCGTGGTGCTCGCGCCGGTAACCTGGCGCTGCGCCCGGCGGAGCAGGCTGACCACCTCGACGACGGCGCCGGGCGAGGCGGCACCGTGGGCCGCGCGCAGCACCAGGAGCACGATCGCGACCCCGAACCCCGCCGCGTACACCACCCATCCGAACGCTTCCCAGATCGCCGCCGTCCGTGCCGAACGCAGCGACCGGGCGTTCACCGTGTCACCGAGCTTGACGTGCCGGTCAAGCAGCGCTCCGGTCACGCCGAACGTCCGCAGCTCCCTGGCCGGCGCCGCCGTCGACGCCAGCGAGAACAGGTCGTTGAGCAGCCGCCGCGGATCGGCGAGCTCGTCGTCCGAGCGCTTCTCGACCTGTGCCCCCATCCGGTCCGCCCAGGCCGGCGCCGCCGCTAGCAGCGGGACGATCACCAGCGGCCACCAGACCAGTGCGAGCAGCACCGCGATCCCGACGAACTGGATGGCCGACTTGAGCATGCCGAGCGTCTGCGCCGGCGCCCCGGCCAGCGTCCGCCGCCGCTCGCGCAGGTTGTCGATCTCCGCGAGGTAGTCAGGCCGCTCGAAGTGCTCGAGGTAGGGAGCCGCGGACGCCAGGCCGCCGACCTTCATGCCGACGCGGATGTTGGCCATGTCGGTCAGCTTTGAGTTGAGCGCGGCACCGACCAGCTGCAGTATCCAGGTCCCGGGGAACGCCACCGCGACGATCACCAGGCCGGCGATGATCCGCTCGCGCTGGTGATCCGCCGCCCCGTCCACGATGGCGCGGAACCCCACCGGATAGGCGAGTGAGAGTACCGACGACGCCAGCGCCACTAGCACACAGGTGGCGGACAGCAGCGGGGCGGCCCGCCACGCGGTACCGAACAGCGCGTCCGCGCGGCGCAGTGCTCGCGGCTTACGCAGCACCATTGGTCCTCCCGGCTCCGGAAAACGCGGCGGCCTGCATCGTGAACATCTCCGCGTAGCTGCCGCCGGCGGCGAGCAGCTCTTGGTGGCTGCCCAGCTCGGTGATCCGCCCGCCGTCCAGCACCGCGATCCGGTCCGCCCGGCGCACGGTCGCGAACCGGTGTGAGATCACCATCGTGGTGAGCCCCTCGGTCAGGTCGAGGAACCTGTCGTAGAACGCTGCCTCGGCGCGGACGTCCAGCTGCGCCGTCGGCTCGTCGAGCACCAGCACACGAGCGCCTCTGGCCGCCGAGTACAGGGCTCTGGCCAGGGCGATCCGCTGCCACTGGCCGCCGGACAGGTCGGTGCCGCCGAGATAGCCGGGGGAGCAGACGGTGTCCCAGCCGGCGGGCAGGCCGCGGATCAGGTCGAGCGCGCCCGCCCGTTCCGCCGCCGACTCAAGCACGGCCTGGTCGATGCCCTGCCCATCGATGCCCTGCCGCTCACCGGGGCTCTGCCCATCGGGGCCCTGCTGCTCATCGGGAATGGCGCCGATGTCGCGGAACCCGACGTTCTCCCGCGCGGTCAGCGGATACCTGGTGAAGTCCTGGTAGACGACCGCGACCTGGCGCTGCCAGGACCGTGCGTCGAGCTCGCGGACATCGGTGCCATCGATGAGGATCCGTCCGCCGGTCGCCTCGCGCAGCCTGGCGAGCAGGGTAAGCAGTGTCGTTTTGCCCGCTCCGTTGATGCCTACCAGCGCGAGCGATTGCCCGGCGATCAGCTCGAGATCCAGGTCTTCGATGACCGGGCGGTCTCCGGTCGGGTACTGGTAGCTGACCGACTCGAACCGGATCCCGGCGGCTGGCAAGGCCGCCGCGCTAACCGTGCCCGGTACGGCCGAGGCGCTCAGCCTGGCGATGATCTCGTCCAGGTCGGGTACGGAGGCGAGCATCTGTTCCAGCGAGACGTCGGCCGCGCTCACCCCGCCCGCCTGCGCGGTGGACGCGAACATCGGCAGCATGATCGCCACCGTGCCCAGCGAGATCGAATGGTCATAGGCGGCCAGTGCGAGCGCGCCCGCGCCGGTCACGTACATCGCGGCGACGATCAGCCCGTACAGCACCGCCCGCTGCTGGAACTTGCGCAGCTGCGCCCATGGCCTGGCCATGCCGGTCAGCCACGCCGTGCGGTGCCGGTCCAGGATCCAGTCAGCGAGGCCGAACATCCGTATCTCCTTGGCGAACGCCGGCCGGTACGAGCAGCCGAGGTAGTACCAGCTGTGCCGCAGATCGGGCGTGGCCTGCCGGACGAGCGTCGCCCGCGCCGCCAGCATTTTCCGCAGCGGCGGCCGGATCGCTATCCACCCGGCGAAGAAGAACAGCCCCACCCACCAGCGGAACGTGGCCAGCGTGACGCAGGCAAGGAATCCGCTCAGCCGGTCGCCGAGGGCGCTGGCCAGCGCCATGGGGGCGTCGGCCGGGCCGGACGAGGACAGCTCGCCGCTCGCCGACGCGAGCTTGTCCAGCACCGCCGGGTCCTCGAGGTGCTCCACGCCTTCGGGTTCGCAGACCGCGCGGGCCAGCCGCCGCTGCATGCCTGTGCTCATCGCCGCCGAGCAGTACGCCTCGAGCAGCGCCTCCACCGGGCTGCGCAGCAGCGAAAGCCCGTAGGCGACGGTCCCCACCACGAGCGCGATCAGCAGGGAGTGCCCGCTGGGCGATCCGAGCCCGTGCAGGACGGCCGGCGGGATCTTCCCGACCGCGCGGCCGAGCGCCACCAGCGCCACGATCGGCAAGAAGCCGTCCGCTATCACGTACAGCACCATCGCCGCGGTGAGGCCGCGGCTGGTCTCGGTCACCAGCCGCGCCACCCGCAGCCGTGGCGATGAGGCCAGCCGTCGCGCGACGGTCTGCGACACGCTTGTCATCCGAGGTCTCCAGAAAAACTGATTCGAATCGGTATTTCGTTTAAGATCGGGACCAATGAAGACTAACCACCCGGACCGTGAAGCGTGAAATGAATAACCGGATGCCGCGCCAGCGACGTGCCGCGGCGACCCGCCAGCGGCTGTACGAGGCCGCCATGGCCGAGTACACCCGGGTGGGCCTTGACCAGGCCAGGGTGGAGGACATCGTCGCCGCGGCCGGCGTGAGCTGGGGCACGTTCTTCCACTACTTCCCGGCCAAGGAAGACGTGCTGCTCGACGCCTGCGCGCGGATCAGCCGCGCCTACTCGGTGGCGGTCATGTCCGGTCTTGACGTCGGCTCATCCGCCGAACAGACCCTGGGCGCCGCGTTCACCGAGATGTTCGATGAGTCCGTGGCGATCACCAGCTCCGCCGCTCTGCGTGGCAAGCTGGTTACGTACGTGACCAGCAACCCGGGCCGCCTGACCGCGTTTCTCGGCGACTGGGACGAGGCAGTGCTGCCGCCGGTGCCCGCCACCACCGCCGTCATGGCGGAGGGCCAGCTGCGCGGCGAGATCCGCGCCGACGAACCCGCTGAGTCGCTGGCAGTCATCGTGCTGTACGCGGTCCTGTTCAGCACCCGCCGCGGGGTGAGCATCGGCCGCCCGCCGGGATCGGCGCCGCTGGGCCGTCTCGCCCTGGAGATCGTGCTGCGCGGCATGCGCCCGTAATGCCGCGGCCCCGCCCGCGCGGGACGAGGCCGCGATAACGAGCTGAGGTACAGCTAGTTATCCGGTCAGGAAGGAAGAAGCGGCAGGTCCGCGGGCTCATCCTGAGCCGTGCTGACCGGAAGCAGGACGGCCATCGGGCTGTCGGTGTCCTGCCACAGGCCGGCCGCCTCGGCGAAGATCTCCAGCGCGGTCGCGAAGCTGTCCGGTTCCTCCTGGGCGAGCGCCTGCCAGCCCGCGTAGACGACGAGGTACCCAGACGCGGGATCTTCCCAGGTCAGGTCCGTCAGGCAGTCGTGCAGAGCGTCCCAGTTGTGGCCGAACCAGTCGGGAAACGCGAACGTGTCCGCGCACAGCGTGAGGAACTCGTCCTTGTCGGTGACGGCCTGGCCAGCTAGCCAGTACAGCCGCCAGCCCGCGGCGTCCGCGGCGTCTTCGACGTCGGCCCGCCGGGTGGAACCGGGGACCGGCCAACGGTAGACCCCGGGCGGGAGCGCCTCGGTCAGCAGGTCGCGCAGTCCGTTCACGGTATCCCCTCGATGCGCAGGAAGCTCTGGTAGTGGTCGGGAGTGTAGTAGCGCTCGCCGTCCTTGCCCGCGATGATCCGCCGCGAGCCGCGGTCGCGCGCTCCCGGTGCCGCCACCGTGAACTCGCGGTAATAGCCGGCCGGCTCCAGCGGGAGGAGCTTTTCCCGGTTCTGGAAGACCGTGCCGTCCTGCCGGTAAGGATAAGGCCCGCCCGCGTCGATCAGCTTCAGCGTCTGGCGGGCCCGCGACGGCAGCTGGCTGACCGCTATGTCCTTGAGCCCGGCTACCCGGCTGCTGCCGGCGCCGGCGCTGGCGCCGCTACTGGCGCTGGCGCTGGTGGCGCTCGCCGCCACCGAGCCCTGGTGCGCATTGCCGCAGGCCACGACGCCCAAGGTCAGCACGCCCAAGGTAACGACGGTGGCCAGGATGAGCCTGATCATGAGTCGCACAACGGCGTATGTTCGCACAGCTCGGGGCGGCACCACGCGCAGCGCGCCGACGGAGCGGAACCGTGGTGAGTAAGGCGTCGGATTTGACCCCTTACCCGACAGGGTTCCGGATGCGCGCGGGCGGCACGCTCCTTCTGCGCTAGCGGCGGTCAGGTGTAGCCGAGGCGGCGCAGTTCCTCGCCGGCGACCTTCGCGATGTCGGCCAGCTGGCTTGAGCCGAGGTTGCCGCCTGGCGAGCCCTTGCGGTGCGGCACGAGCGTGTGCGACAGCTTGATACCGGCGAACTCCGACAGCTCACCGACCGTCGCCTTGGGGTGCTTGACCAACTGCTCGTAGCGGATCGTCTTCAGGTTCCCGGCCGGCATCTCACGATGCAGCCGCGCGGCTAGCCGCACCGACCAGCGCCAGCGCAGCGCGCACTTGCCGGCCGGGGAGAGGGACGGCCACTGCTCCAGGTCCCCGGCGTCCTCGATGCCGTAGAACGGGTGCGGGTACTCGGTGTCGGTGTTGTCGAAGCTGGGCCGGAACCAGGTCATCACGGACGGGTCACCCAGCATGTCGGCCACGACGTCCTTACCGTCGCGCACCACCTGGATGAACCGCGCGTTGCCGAACGCCCCGGTCAGCGCGTCGGCGCAGTAGAGCAGGTCCTGGCTGGCGTCGCCGTAGCGCTCGAGCCCGCGCAGTTCCACGCACGGCCCCACGGTGCCTTCGGCCAGGCCGGCGGCGGCGCGGCAGTCCCGCGAGCATTCCAGGCACGACGAGGACGTGATCTGCCAGGCCTGCGCGAACGCGTCGCGGAGCACCGAGGCGGCGGCGTCGGACCGGCCCTGGTGCATGGACGGACGCCGCGCGAACGCGTACACGACGCGCAGGACGCTCGGCTGTCCCATCGTCACGTGGAACCCTGGGGCGGCCTTGAGTACCCGTCCGACGATCTCGGTCCCCGAATGCGGCGCGCCGATCACGAAGACCGGCTGATGCACGCTGCGGGAGTTGACGATGAGGATGTGACGAGCTGATGGCATCCTTGCCTATCCTGGCACGGTGCGCTGCTCGTCAGGGCCTCGCCGGTGTTCTTCGGCATGGCTGCTGAGATTAAGCGCGGTCTGGATGAGCGGGACGTGGCTGAACGCTTGCGGCATGTTGCCCACCAGCCTGCCGTACCGCGGGTCGAACTCCTCGCTCAGCAGCCCGACATCGTTGCGCACGGCGAGCAGCTTCCTGAACACCTTGCTCGCCTCTTCCTTCCGGCCGGCCAGATCGAGCGCGTTCGCCAGCCAGAAGCTGCAGGCGAGGAACGCCCCTTCGGACCCGGTCAGCCCGTCCACCGAGGACGTGGCGCTGGGAGCCAGCTCATACCGGCGCAGGAAGCCCTCCGGCATGAGGTCACGCATCAGCACCTCCACGGTCGAGATGACCCTGGGGTCATCGGCTGGCAGGAAGCCCACGTCCGGGATCAGCAGCACCGCGGCGTCGAGCTGTTCGGAACCGTAGTACTGGGTGAAGGCGCCGCGCTGGGTACTGAAGCCCTTCTCGCACACCTCGCGGTGGATCTCGTCGCGGATGCCGCGCCAGCGGGCGGCCAGCTCCGGCTCGCCCATCGTCTCGTCGGCGTAGCAGGCAGCCCGGTCGAACGCCACCCAGGCCATCACCTTGGAGTGCACGAAGTGCCGCCGGGGCCCGCGGACTTCCCACAGGCCTTCGTCCGGCTCGTTCCAGTGCTCTTCGAGGAAACCGAGCAGCGAGCGCTTCAGCGACCAGGTGTGCCGGTCGTCGTGCAGTCCGGACTTGCAGCTGAGCTGAAGCGCGTCGATGACCTCCCCGTAGACGTCCAGCTGGAGCTGGCCGGCGGCGGCGTTCCCGATCCGGACCGGCTTCGAACCTTCGTAGCCGGGGAGCCAGTCGACCTCCCACTCGGCGAGCCGCCGCTCGCCCGCCACGCCGTACATGATCTGCACGTCCGCCGGGTTGCCGGCGATCGCCCGGCTGAGCCACTTCCGCCAGGCCAGCGCCTCGTCCGTGTACCCGGTGCGGAGCAGCGCCTCCAGCGTGATCGTGGCGTCGCGCAGCCAGCAGTACCGGTAGTCCCAGTTACGCACGCCGCCGATGTCCTCGGGCAGCGAGGTGGTGGCGGCGGCGACGATCCCGCCGGTGGGCTGGTAGGTCAGCGCCTTCAGCGTGATCAGCGACCTGATCACCGCGTCCCGGTACTCGCCGTGATAAGTGCACCGGGCGACCCAGGCATCCCAGAACTTCCTGGTCTGCTCCAGTGCCTGCAGCCCGTCGACCTGTACCGGAGATTCCAGGTGTGAGGGCTGGTAGATGAGCACGAACGGCAGGCGTTCCCCCGCGTGCACCGTGAACTCGGCTTGGTGACTCAGCTTCCGCCCGGTCAGCGGCACGGGCGTGCGCAGCCAGATCGCGTCCGGGCCGGCGATCGCCCGGATGCCGCCATTCCCCTTGGTCCCGTCTGCGTTGGGCCCGTCTGCCTTGCCGCCGTCTATCTTGGTCGTCCAGGGGACCACCGCTCCGTAGCCGAAGCGCAGCCGCAGGGTCGCCTCCATGGTGACGGTGCCGCGCAGGCCCTCGACGATCCTGACCAGGACCGGTGGCTCGCCGTTCTCGCGAGGCGGCATGAAGTCGATCACCCGGACCGCGCCGTCCGGCGTCTCCCAGTCGGTGTGCAGGATCAGCGTGTCGCCCGCGTACCGGCGGCTCGCCGCCCGGTCTCCCGGAGCAGTGCCGGCGGGCGCGATCCGCCAGCAGCCGTGCTCAGGCGTGCCGAGCAAGGCGGAGAAACAGGCCGCGGAGTCGAAGCGCGGCAAGCACAGCCAGTCCACCGATCCGTCATTGCAGATCAGCGCAGCCGACTGCATATCGCCAACGATGGCGTAGTCCTCGATCCGGCCGGCCACGTGTTTCCTCCCGGTAGGTACCCTGCCGATACCGTACTAGGATCTGGCGTCGCTTAGCCTGGTAGACATGCCGGTACTACCTCGCGTAGTTCTCGCCGCCTCCGCGCTGGCCGTCTCCGTGCTCGCCGTCGGCGGGATCGCTGGCTGCTCCAGCTTCAACGCGGCCCTCGGCCAGCAGCAGGCGATCGTCACGTTCAAGACCAACGCCACGATCGCGCAGCGGCTTGCCGTCCGCTCGACCTGCGGCAAGCTGCCCGCGGTAACCAAGCAGTCACTGCCGGACCTGAAGAAGTACCCCTACGCGCTCGAGGAGCTGACGCTCGGCGTCAGCAAGGCCAGCGACTCCCAGGTGGCGGACCTGGAGAAGTGCCTGAACAACTTCCCCGCCGTGCTGGGTGTGAGCTTCCAGGACTCCAGCGACGACGGCTAACCGGGCCGCTGCTGGCCGCTC
>DASXDG010000062.1:0-5671 GCA_036490795.1 Streptosporangiaceae bacterium | reverse complement strand
GCGAAGCGCCTCGGCTCCGCTTGACGTGACGGAGCGTGACCCCAGGGACTCTGCCGGGCTCCTCCTCGGCCGGCTGACCGCGCTTCCCGCCCTGGTCCTCCTGCCATTCTTGCTGACCAGCTTCCCGCTGCTGCTGATCGGGTACTTCAAGCCCATCCCAGTGATCGTGCTCTGGCTGGCGCTTACCGCGTTGATCGTCCCGTATGTATGGCGCCGGATTCCCTCGGTGACCGGGTCGGCCGACTGGGGCACCGCGGCCGAGGGCCGCGCGAAGCCCACGCCGCGCTGGGTGCTGTGGTCGCTGGTCGCGATCTCGGTCGCGTTCGGTGTCTTCCAGGGGGTTTACCACTCCCAGTTCGTGATCGACCAGCTCGACGCGGCGTCGTACATGAACTTCGCCACCTGGATCTCGGCGCACGGGTCGGTGCCGATCCCGCAGGACGCCGCCGCCTTCGGCAACGCGCCTGGGATCACCTTCAACAGCGCCGCGTTCTACAGCGGCGCGATGTATAACACCGGCACTTCCATCGTGCCCCAGTTCATGGCCGGGCTGCCGATGCTGCTCTCGGTCGGCTTCTGGGCCGGCGGCGCCAGGCTCGCGCTGCTCTTCGCGCCAGTGCTCGGCGCACTCGGCGTCTTCACGTTCGGCGGCCTGGTGGCCAGGCTGGTTGGTCCCCGGTGGGCGCCGTTCGCCGCGCTGGCCATCGCGATCGGCATCCCCGAGGCGTACGTGAGCCGCAACACCTACAGCGAGACGCTCGCGCAGATCCTGCTGCTCGGCGGGCTGTCGCTGTGGATCGACGCGCAGCGCACCGACCGGGGCGAGGAAGACGCCGGGCGGTGGCGCGCTAACTGGCGGAGCCACGCGCGGTCCGCCTCGCACGTGCTCGCGGGGGTTACCGGGCTGCTGTTCGGCATCACCCTGCTCGTGCGCATTGACGGGCCGGCCGACGTCCTGTTCGTCGTCCCCTTCTGCGGACTGCTCGTCCTGCGGCGCCAGCGGCAGGTGATCGCGCTCGTCATCGGCATGCTCATCGGCCTGGTGTACGGCGCGGTGGACGGATGGTTCCTCACCCGGCCGTACCTAACGGGGACCAACAAGTCGTCCGTCGAGTACATGGTCGCGGCGTTCGTCCTGATCACGCTGGCGACCGCGGTGGCGGTCTGGTGGCTACGCCGACGTGGCTCGGAGTTGCGGACGGCGCCGAAGCCATGGCTGGTCCTCACGATGTCCGTCCTTCCGTTCATCGTGATCGCCGTCTTCGTCGTCCGGCCCTACGTGGAGCGGAACTGGCACGCGCTGCAGTACGCGCCGCTCAGCCTGCACTGGATCTACTGGTACACCGGCTTCGCCGCCATCGCGTTCACGGTGATCGCCACCGCCATGCTCGGCAGGCGGTGCGTGAAGGGCGAGGCGCCCGTCTGGGTGCTGCCGCTCGTGACGTTCGCCTGGGCGATCCTATGGTTCCTGCTCCGGCCCGCGATCACCCCGCACCAGCCGTATGCTAGCCGCCGGCTGGTCCCCGCCGTGCTGCCAGGCGTGATCCTGCTAGCGGTGTGGCTGGCCGCCTGGCTCGGCCGGAAGACGCGGGTGGTCCACCTGGTGAGCGTGCCCGGCTACCTCAAGCGGTCGCCGCGGGTGTTCGTGATCGCCTGCTGCGCGGGTGCCATCTTCCTGCCGCCGATGATCGGGAACTTCGGCCTCAGCCTTAAGGGCTCGGACGGGCTCGCGCTGCAACGGGCCTACGTCGGCGAGGTCGCCGCGATAGACAAGATCTGCCAGGCCATCCCGCCGAACTCGTCGGTGCTCATCGCCGACTTCATGCTCTACTGGCAGTTCGAAGAGAACATCAGGGGAACGTGCAACGTGCCGGTAGCCGGCGTGGTGACCGAGGTACCCAACGCGAACAACCCCCCTGGCAGTGATATCGCCCCGGCCACCGTGCTCGCCGACGTGCGGGCCATCGAGAAGGCCGGACGCCACCCCATCGTTCTCGCGTCGACCAGCCAGGAATTGTCCCAGCTTGGCAACGGTGCCGTGAATTTGGTGATGGCCCAGAATACGAGCATCGACGAGCACGTAATCTTCGGTACGCCGAGGAACACGCTTCCCCAGAGGTTCACGGTCTACAGTTGGGAGCCGGCTAAGTGATTGCCGAATACGAAACCGTGCGCGAAGAGGAAACGGCCGCGCCCTATGTCTCGATTATCTTGCCTTGCTATAACGAGGAAGGGCACGTGATTGCCGAGATTGAGCGGATCTCGGCGGCGATGGAGGCCAGCGGCTACTCGTACGAGCTGATGTGCGTGAACGACGCCTCCACCGACGACACGCTCGCCAGGCTTTACGAGGCCGCGCCCCGTTTCCCGAAGATGGAGGTCGTCAACTTCCACCGCAACAGCGGTTCAGGCACCGTGCGCCGTATCGGCACCCAGCGGGCCAGGGGCGAGATCGTCGTGTGGACCGACGCCGACATGACGTACCCGAATGAGCGCATACCCGAGCTAGTCCAGATCCTGGAGAAGGACCCGACGATCGACCACGTCGTCGGCGCCCGCACCAGCGAGCAGGGCACCTACAAGCTGCTGCGGGTGCCCGCCAAGTGGTTCATCAGGAAGTTCGCCGAGCGGCTCACCGGGGCGAAGATCCCCGACCTCAACTCGGGACTGCGCGCCTTCCGGCGCGAGGTGTCGCTGCCCTACCTGGGCCTGCTGCCCGCCGGGTTCTCCTGCGTCACCACGATCACCGTGTCGTTCCTCGCGAACAACCACGAGATGTACTTCCTGCCGATCGATTACTACAAGCGGGCAGGCAAGTCGAAGTTCAAGTTCGGCAAGGACTCCTACCGGTACATCCTGCAGGTGCTCCGGATGACGATGTACTTCAACCCGCTCAAGGTCCTCATGCCGCTCGCGCTCGCGCTCCTCGGCATCGGCGTCGTCAAGGGCATCTACGACGTGACTGCCCATCCGTTCAAGATCGCCACGGACACGGTGCTCATCTTCGTCACCGGCCTGCTGATCGCGTCCCTGGCCCTGCTCGCCGACCTGATAGTCCGTTCCAGGGACAGCTAGGCCCCGGCGTGCGGGCGAAGAAGCCGGTCTGTCAGCGGCCCGACCACCTGCTCCGGGGTGAACCGCTCGGCCGCGAGCTGCCGGGCCGCGTGGCGCAGCTTCAGCAGCGCCTCGCGGTCATTAGCCAGCCGGAGCAGCGCGTCAGCCAGTGCCGCCGGGTCACCTGGCGGCACGAGGACGGCGGCGTCGCCGAGCACCCGGCGCTGCGGCGCGGTGTCGGAGGTGATGACCGCGCACCCGGCGGCGGCGCCCTGGAACACCTTGTTCGGGACCACGCGCAGCGCCTTGTCGCCGGTGCCGAAGATGCCGAGGCACACGTCATGGGCGGCCACCAGCGCGGGAAGCTCAGCGGCGGGCACCCAGTCAAGCCAGCGCACCGACTGATTGCCCGCGGCGGCCCGCTTGGTCTCGGCCTCATCCTGGCCGCGGCCGATCATGGTCACCTCGACCGGCGCGCCCGCGATGCGGCCGAGCGCCCCGCCGATGACCGGAGTGCCCTGCAGCGGCGTGTACAGGCCGTAGAAGACGACCTTCAGCGGGCCGTCGGGCGCAGTGGCGGACAGCTCGTGCGCGGCCGCATGCCACGGCGCGGGCGCGCCAACGTGCACCACCACGGCCTTCGACCGGTACTTCGCTGGGACGATCTCCAGGTGCTCCTCGGTGTCCACCAACACGATGTCGGCGGCGCGCAGCGCGGCGGCGTCGATGAGCGTCAGCAGCCGCTGCTTCAGGCCGCTGCCGCCAATCCGCCGGTCCTTGGCCGTCCCGGCCGCGCTGACCAGGTGGTCGAGGACAATCGGCATGCGGCGTCGGCGCGGGTAAAGCAGCCGCGCGAGGTGCACGTCGAAGTGGCCGAGGTAGCCGACGACAACCACGTCCGGCCGGCCAAGGCGGCGGGCCCTGGCCGCGAGCCCGAGCCAGCGCCCGGCGAGCCTGGCGACAAGACCGCCCGCTTTCCACGGCTTCGCCAGCATGTCAACGCGGTCCGCCGTGCTCAGCCCGAGCGGGATGTTGCACTCGGTCACGTCGAATCCGCGGGCGGCGAGGCCCTCGGCGATGGTCGCGATGCGCGGGTGCATGGCAGTGTCGTAAGTACCAAAGATTATGGTGCGCATGATGTCCGTACCCTACCGGCAAGGATGAAGGTTTGAAGGCGCAAGTCATCGCGAAACGCCTGTTCGGCAGCCGTCTGCTCAGGTGGACGGTCGTTGTCCTGGCGGTTGGCATCGGCGGCTACAAGATCTCCGGCGAGTGGCACGACGTTCGCCACTCCCTCGGCCAGATCGGCGTGCTCGCCTGCTTCGAGGCGTTGCTCGCGCTGCTGGTGGCCCAGTTCGCCAACCTGATGGTCTGGAAGGGGCTGCTGGCCGGGCTCGGCTCGCCGCTCCGCCTCCCGGTGGCCGGCCGGATCCTGCTCATCGGGCAGCTCGGCAAGTACATACCGGGCTCGCTCTGGCCGATCCTCACGCAGATGGAACTCGGCGCGGCGGCCAAGGTCCCGCGCGCCCGGTCGGCGAGCGCCTCGGTCCTGTCGATGCTGCTCTCGCTGTGCGTCGGCCTGGTGATCGCCATGGTGACGGTGCCGTTCGCGGCGGTGCACTCCGACGATTACCTGTGGGTCTTCGTCCTCCTCCCCGTGATCGCGGTGTGCTTCCACCCGAAGGTGCTTAACCCGCTGCTCAACAAGCTCCTCAAGCTCGCGCGGCGCGCTCCGCTCGACATGCCGGTCACGGGCCGGGTGCTCGCGCGGGCGCTCGCCTGGCAGTTCACGGCCTGGATCTTCATGGGCCTGCAGATCTGGATCCTCGCGGAGAAGTTCAACGCGCCGATGGGCAAGACGGCACTCATCGCCCTCGGCGGCTACGCGTTCGCCTGGTGCGTCGGCTTCGTCGCCGTCCTCGCGCCGGCCGGCGCGGGCATCCGCGATGTGCTGCTCATCGCCGCCCTCGGGCCGGTGATCGGCACCGGGCCCGCCACTGCGGTGGCGCTCGTCTCGCGCGGGGTCAACACGATCAGCGACTTGCTGTGCGCTGGTGTGGCCGCGTTCCGGCGTCCGCGAATCGCTACGCGGGAGCCGTCTGAAGGCGTCGACCCCGCCTCCGCGGGCGCGGTCTCCTCAGAGGCGCAAAGCTGACTCAGGCGGCTACGGCGCCAGCAGCGCGGGGAACGCGCGCTGGAGGGCGTCCTTCCAGTCGCTGATCGGGCTGATGCCTGCCGCGTGCCAGGCGCCGTGGCCAAGGACGCTGTAAGCCGGCCGTTTCGCCGGCGTCGGGTAGTCGGCAGTAGTGATGGGGCGGGGAGTAAGCCGCTGTCGTTCGGGATCCTCGTCTTGGTTTCGACCTTGGCCTTGAAAGAGCGTGAAGACTTGCTCGGCGAAGCCAAACCAGGTCGTCTGGCCCGAGCTTGTCGCGTGGTAGGTGCCCGCGGGGGCGGATTTGTCGACCAGCGCGTAGACCTGGGCGGCGACGTCGGCCGTCCAGGTGGGCTGGCCGTGCTGGTCGGCGACCACACCGGGGGAGGTGCCGTTCCTGGCGAGGCGGAGCATGGTCTTGACGAAGTTCTTGCCGTGGGCGCCGTACAGCCAGGCCGTGCGGAC
>DASXDG010000061.1:0-3284 GCA_036490795.1 Streptosporangiaceae bacterium | reverse complement strand
GTCGTCGTCCTGGCCGGGAGGGTGGCGTCGGTCGAGGGGCACGGGGCGCCGGAGAAACGCATCCTCGCC
The DNA here is from genome assembly GCA_036490795.1 of Streptosporangiaceae bacterium. Classification (GTDB taxonomy): domain Bacteria; phylum Actinomycetota; class Actinomycetes; order Streptosporangiales; family Streptosporangiaceae; genus JAFARZ01. Next base: position 3,215 of record DASXDG010000061.1, on the reverse strand, counting down.
GTTCACGGCCGCGGCCGGTTCCTCGGCGAGCTCAGCCTGCTGACCGGCGAGGGTTCCTACTACTCCGCGGTGGCCCTGGACGCGGGCGAGGTGCTCGCGGTGCCCGTCGGCCGGTTCCGGAAGCTGGTGGACCGTGATCCGGCGTTCGGCGACCTGGTGCTGCGTGCCTACCTGCTGCGCCGTTCGATCCTGATCGGGCTCGGCGCCGGCCTGCGCATCGTCGGCTCGAAGTACTCCGCGGACACCCGGCGGGTCCGGGACTTCGCGGCCCGGAACCGGGTGCCGTCCCGGTTCCTGGACCTGGAGGCCGACCCGTCCGCCGAGGTCCTGCTGGCCCAGTTCGGCGTGACGCCGCAGGACACCCCGGTCGTGATCGTGCACGGCCGGCTGCTCCGCAACCCCAGCAACGCCGAGCTAGCCGCCGCGATCGGACTTCCGGCGCCGAGCGAGCGGCAGGCCAGCTGCGACCTGCTCGTGGTCGGCTCCGGGCCGGCCGGCCTGTCCGCCGCCGTGTACGGGGCCTCGGAAGGGATGCGGGTCATCGCCTTGGATGCTACGGCCGCCGGGGGCCAGGCCGGAACCTCGTCGCGGATCGAGAACTACCTCGGCTTCCCGTCCGGTGTCTCCGGCGCCGAACTCGCCGAGCGGGCGATGCTCCAGGCGCGGAAGTTCGGCGTCCGGTTCGCCGTGCCGGCCGAGGCCACCGCGATCGAGCCGGACGACGGTCACTACCGGCTGCGCCTCGCCGACGGGACCAGCCTGACCAGCGCGCTGGTGGTCCTGGCGACCGGGGCCAGGTACCGTCGGCTGGACGTGCCGCGCGCGGACTACTTCGAGAAGATGAGCATCTACTATGCGGCGTCGCAGTCCGAGGCGCTGCTGTGCGCCGGTGACCCGGTGGCCATCGTCGGCGGCGGTAACTCGGCGGGGCAGGCGGCGGTGTTCCTGTCCGCGCACGCCGCCCAGGTCACGCTCATCGTCCGCGAGCACGATCTGGGCCAGCACATGTCCCGCTACCTCATCGACCAGATCACGCGGATCGCCAACGTGCAGGTCATGACCGACGCCGAGGTCTGCGAGCTGCACGGCGAGGCGGCACTGGAGGCCGTCACCGCCATCGACAAGCGGGCCGGCACGCGATGCACAGTCAAGGCCCGCGCGCTGTTCGTCTTCATCGGCATGACCCCGTGCACCGGCTGGCTCGGCGGCCTGGTCGACCTCGACGATCACGGATTTGTCCGCACCGGGCCGGGGGGAGCCGAGCGGTCCCTGCTGGACACCAGCCAGCCCGGCATCTTCGCGGTCGGCGACGTCCGCAGTGGCTCGGCCAAACGGGTCGCCACGGCCGTCGGCGAGGGCGCGATGGCGATCCGGCTTGCCTTCGAACGAACCCGTCCCGCATAGGAGATACACACCGAGAATGGAGGTTCGCGGCCCGACGCCGCCGACGTGCTCGCGTGCGCCGGTCATCACTGGGGCCGGATGATGGCGTCCGGCGTCATCACGCTGCTGGCCGGAATCGTGGTCCCGGCCCGACGCGGGCCGTCGTCGCGGTGCTGTTCGGCATTCAACTGATCGTGACCGGCATCTTCCGGTTCGTGGCCGTCTTCGCGCGGTCGACGAACTGGCCGGCGGCATCCGCGTCCTGCTCGCCGTGCCCGGGATGCTCGCCCTGAGCTGTTCACCGCGCTGTCCCGCCGGGCGACGACATCATGCGGTATCTCGATTTCGTCAACGACGCGCTGTATGACCTGCTGCTCATCGGCCAGGCCACGGCGAAGGCGAACGTCTCATCTGAGCCGGACACGTCATGACTACCAGGATGGTGGATGTGCCCGCCGCCCCTCGCGGGAAGCGTAAGGGTATTCCGGCAGTCACGCTTCCAGCCACAGGAGGAATCCAATGGCAGCGCTCCCGGTCCGCCGCGGCGGACGGAACACGATGGTCGTCAACCCTTCCCGCGAGTTCGAGGACATCTACGACCGGATGGGCCAGCTGATGAACTTCGCGTTCGGCCTGACCCCGGCTGTTCCGGCCGACATGCCCTGGGTCCCGCTCGCGGATCTGTCCGAGACCGACGACGCCTACGTGGTCAAGGCCGAACTGCCCGGAGTGAACAAGGACCAGGTGGACATCCAGCTTCAGGACCGGGAGCTGGTCATCGCCGGCGAGATCGCCGAGTCCGAGAACGGCAACGGCCGCCGCCACCACAGCTCGCGCCGCACCGGCCGGTTCGAGTTCCGGACCTACCTGCCTGGCGACGTCAAGGCCGACGCGGTCACCGCACAGCTCTCCGACGGGATGCTGACGGTAACCGTGCCGAAGTCCGAGGCCGCCAGGCCGCGCAAGATCGAGATCACCGGCTGACCGCCGGCTTCGCGCGCTCCCGGTCATGCCCAGGACACCGGGAGCGCGCGAGGCCAGGCCGGAGCAGTGCGGGGTCAAACCAGCAGGAGGCAGTGATGGCAGTTGCAGTCGGCATCGATCTCGGCACCACCAACTCCGTGATCGCCGCCACGCAGGGCGGCCAGACCACGGTGATACCGAACGCGGAGGGGGCACGGACCACGCCCTCGGTGGTGGCGTTCACCCCGCAGGGCGAGCGCCTGGTCGGCCAGCTCGCCCGGCGGCAGGCGATCCTGAACCCGAAGGGGACGATCTACTCCGCCAAGCGGTTCATCGGGCGCCGTTACGACGAGGTGACCAGCGAGCTGAACGCCGTGTCGTTCGACGTGGTCCCCGGCGCGGACGGCGCGGTGCGGTTCAAGATCCAGGACCGGCTGTACGCGCCGGAGGAGATATCCGCGCTCGTGCTCCGCAAGCTCGTCGAGGACGCGTCGAAGTTCCTCGGCGAGAAGATCACCGAGGCCGTCATCACCGTGCCGGCCTACTTCAACGACGCCCAGCGCCAGGCGACCAAGGACGCGGGCCGGATCGCCGGCCTGGAGGTCCTGCGGATCATCAACGAGCCCACGGCCGCGGCCCTGGCCTACGGCCTGGACAAGAAGAAGAGCGAGACGGTCCTGGTTTATGACCTGGGCGGCGGGACCTTCGACGTGAGCATCCTGGACATCGGCGACGGCGTGGTCGAGGTGCGCGCCACCGCGGGCGACACCCACCTGGGCGGGGACGACTTCGACCGGCGCATCGTCGACTACCTGGCCGATGAGTTCAAGAAGGACAACGGGATCGACCTGCGGTCCGACCCGCAGGCG
>DASXDG010000060.1:0-6471 GCA_036490795.1 Streptosporangiaceae bacterium | reverse complement strand
CAACCTTCGCGGGCGGGGGCACCGCGAGGCTGACCTTCCCACGGCTGGGGGGGAGAACCGTGTGGCGCGGTACCGCCGCACTCGGTAACCATACAAGTCAGAGTTGAACGCTAACAAGTCCGACTTACGATGAATTTCCCGCGAACCACGGCGAAAGCCTCGCCAGCAGCGTGGATCCGCCGGACGAGCCGGCCAAGAAGGTGGGTCGGTGAGGTAGGTCTCCAGCCTGCCGCCCCACCGCTCGCCCGCCTCGCCCGGTGACATGTCCCAGGTCGGGGTCAATGCCAGGAGGGCGACGCTCACGACTTCAGGTTCTGGCCCATTCGCCGCAGTGAGGACGTCAGGTTTGCTACCTCGGCGTCGGAGAATCCGTCGAAGAGCTGCCTGGCCACCTGGCTGAAGACCGGGGTGAGCTCGGGCACGAGGGCCAGGCCGCGCTCCGTCGGCTCGATCATCACCGAGCGACGGTCACTCGGATTGGCGCGCCGCTCGATAAGGCCCTTGGCCTCAAGCCGGTCAAGCAGCTTGGTCATTCCCGCGGTGTCCGTGCCGACGGCCTCCATGAGCTGACTGGGGCTTGCCCCGCCGCTTGCGGCGTTGTGCAGCAGCGTGGCCTGCTGCGTGGTGACGCCGAGCGGCGCGAGCCGGCGGTCCAGCTTCGTGGTGACGTCTCGCGCGAGCTGATGGAGCAGTGAAGCACCGCCGAGTACCTGAATGACATTGGCCATGCGGCAAGGGTACCAGTCGCGACAGTTACTGTCGCGACAGTTATCGCGCGGACAGCGGCGACAGACCGGTCAGGCGATTACGGCCTCGTCGTAGCCGGCCTGGGCAGCGGCTCCGTCGAAGAGCCGGTGCGCCTCGATCCACTGCTGCGTCTGCGCGAAGACTTCCCTGGTGTACGGCAGGAACACGATGCGCTCGCCGGCGCCGAACGCCCGGACGTCAACCTGCTCGCGGTACTTCTCAGGGACGGACCGCTGGTGGTAGTGCTTGTAGAGCTCGGGATGCAGGTCGATCTCCAGCTGCGCTCGCCGGAGCGCCGCCAGGTACTTGTCCACGTCGGCCTTGGTGGCGTCGCCGCCGGTCACCAGAAACCCGATCATGAAGGTCGCGTCCAGGATCTTGCGGAACCCGAATGCCTCGGCGATGTAGAGCGGCACTCCCCATGCCGTGGCGGCCGGGACCTGCCGGTCGAGCAGCGCGTCAAGCCGCTCGTTGGGCGGTCCCTGGAAGGTGAGCTCCAGCTCGCCGGGGGCGAGCACGGACTCGAGGGCCTGCACGGTCGCGAAGTGGCTCCCCGAGTGGTAGCCCACTCCGACCGGCACTCCGGCCAGGTCCTCCGGGCGGCGGACGGGTGACTCCGGCGGTACCACGATCGCGCACGGCGCCACCGAGTAAGCCGTGGTCACCAGCTGACCGGACCGTTCGCGGGCGGCGGTGTTGGTGGCCCAGTGGCACGCGCAGCTCACGTCGGCGCCGCTGCGCCCGGCTCCGAACGTCTCGAACGCGCCCGTCTTGACCTCGCCGGCGTCGTCCCGCGCCGCGGCGCTCATTCCGTAGTCGCCGCTGATCACGAAGCTGTACTCGAGTCCTTCTGCCGTGAAGTAGCCCTTCTCCTCGGCAACCCACTCCTGCAGCCGACCGTGCGGCATGATCTTCAGCGCCATCCCTGAGCCTCCTTCGCCGGCCAGGCGGCTGGCCAGCTGACGCCAACGTAACTAGGCGTCTTCGGCATGGTCAAGCCGGCGACCGGGGGCAGCGGGACCCGTGAAGCCGCGCGCTTCACCGCTGGCAGGCGACCTCGGCGGCGTTGAACTTGGCCGAACTCAGGCCGATCCCGATGACGGGGACGGCCACGTCGCTTGCCGCGGGGTAGGCGAAGCCCGCGACGCCGTGCGAGCGCATGCACGCGGCGTAGGCCGAGTCAGCGGGCGCGAGCGGCAGCCCGGCGGGCGGCCGTACGGCGGACACGCCGCCGGCGGGGACGGCAGGCAGATCCGGCCCGCGCGAGCACGCCGCGGCGAGCAGCGTGACCCCGGTGACCGTGACCGCGAGCACCACTCACGCCAGCGCCCGGCCGACGGGTACACGAGCCGCGGGAAGCGGAACCGGTACCCCGCGGCCGGACCGCGCCGTGGCGCTCCGGGCCCGCACGGCGCTCGGGGCCAGCACGGCGCGGCGGGCCCGGCTCAGCCGCGGTGCGAGCCAGGCCGCGGCGTCACCGGGGGCCAGCCGCCCCGACGCGAGCGCCTCGACGACTACCGCGGCGGTCGACGGCGGGTTCAGGTCGGCGTGCCAGCCGTTGAGCGAGAGGAACTGCAGCCCGGCCGCGACCGCCACCTGCTGTGCGTGCACAGGGAACGGCCGGTGGCGGAGCAGTGCCCGCACCAGCCCGACGCCGGCCGTCGCGGCGGCCGTGCGGCCAGCGAACTTCACCCCGGGCGGCCGCGCCTCCGCCAGCGCGTCAAGCGCGGCCGCGATGTCCAGCTGGTCAAGCGCGGCGTCGGTGCCGATGCCGAGGGTGCGGCCGGCGATCACCACGAGGTCGGCCGTATCGAGCGCGATCACGGCTGGGCGTCTTGCAGCAGGTCCAGCAGGCGCTGGTGCCTGGCCAGGTTGTCCTCGAGCTGGCGGCGGAACCGCTTGTCCTTGCGGCGCGCCTCGACCAGCGCCGCGATCGCCTCCCTGGCGACGTCGGACACCGAGCGCCCCTCTACCTCCGCGACGGTGGCCAGCAGTTCGGCCAGGTCCGGGTCGAGTCGCAGCACCATGTTCTTGGTCCGGGCCTTGCCGGCCGCAGCGGGTTCCATGCTTGTCATGACAGGTTCATGATATCGAGATATCTCGCGGGGACAAGGGCTCAGGCTGGGCGACCAGGTAACACACGCACTCGTTCGGAATACTCTTGTTCTTGACCTTGACCCTCGCGTCGCTGAACGAGGAAGAACCAGGCCAGGCCGGTGGCGGTCAGCGTGATCGCGATGAAGAAGTTGAGCCTGAGCCCGAGAAAGTAGGCTGAGGAATCGGTCCTGATCGTCTCCTCGAAGATCCGGTACCCGGAGTACCCGGCGACGTACAGGGCGAACAGCCCTTGCGGCTTGATGGGCCGGCGGTGGCCGAGCCAGACGAGCAACGCGGCCAGGGCGAGGTCGAAGATCATCTCGTAGAGGAACGACGGCTGGAAGGTGGCGTACTTCAGGTCCGCCGCCGGGATGCCCGCGTTCACCCTGGCCGCCTGGCTGATCTCGAGTGCCCACGGCAGCCCGCTCGGCTTGCCGAACAGTTCCTGGTTGAAGTAGTTGCCGATGCGCCCGATCGCCTGCGCGACAAGCAGCGCGGGCGCGACCGCGTTCATGAACACGCCGACGTTCGCGCCGGCGCGGCGTACCCGCCAAATGCCCGCCGCGGCCCCGGCGGCTATCCCGCCCCAGACGCCGAGGCCGCCCTTCCATATCGCCAGTGGCCCCCACCAGGCGTGCGGGGTGATGTCGAACGGGGTGGTGACGTCGAAGTAGATCCGCGCGCCGATCAGCCCGGCCGGCACCGCCCACACGACAACGTCATAGGCCAGCGAGCGGTCACCGCCCGCCGCCGCCCACCGCCGCGCGGTGATGTGGACCGCCAGCGCGATCCCGATCGCGTACATCAGCCCGTAGGCGTGGACGAACAGCGGGCCCAGGTGGATGCCGTCCGCCGCGGGACTGGGGATGAACGCGAGCATGGAAGCCGCCTTCCTGACGCAGTTAGATATCTAGATATCATGACACCATGACGTCAGAAAAGGGGGTCGGGCAGGCGTCCCGGTCAGCCGGCGATCTCCTTCAGGTCAGCCAGTAGCGCGTCCTTGTCGAAGCCCGCCGGCTCCTCTGGCTTCACCACGGCTGCACGCCGAAGGTATCCTCGAAACTTGAAACCGAGTCTTTTACGCTCCTGCATCTAGGTGGACTGATCAACCGTCCTGTACAGATAGTTGGCGGGTAAGTGAGCGACGCACCGGCCCGCGCGCTGTTTCATACCGCCCCGCGCTGCGTGGAGATCAGGGAATTGCCCACACCGCGGCCTGCAGCCGGCGAGGTCCTTGTCCGCACCCTGAGCTCCGGCATCAGCGGCGGCACCGAACGGTTGGTGTACCGCGGCGAGATCCCTGCCGACTTGGCGCTGGATGACACGATCGACGCGCTCGACGGCACCTTCTCCTACCCCTTCGCCTATGGATATGCATGCGTCGGCGAAGTAGCGGAGTCCGGCCAGAGGGTCTTCGCGTTCCATCCGCACCAGGACGTGTTCACGGCGCAGGCTGGTGAACTGGTTCCGCTACCCGCCATCGATCCCGCCGCCGCGACCTTGTTCCCCCTGGTCGAGACGGCGCTGCAAGTGACGCTCGACGCGGGGAACGGCTATCGCGACCAGGTCATCGTGCTCGGCGCGGGCGTGCTCGGGCTCCTGACCGGCCTGCTGCTGCAGCGCGCCGGGTGGCGGCCGCTGATTGCCGAGCCGCAGGAGTGGCGGCGCGCCATCGCCAGCAGCGCCGGTGTCTCCGCCGTCGCACCAGCGGAACTGCTGAATGAGGAGGTTCCGCTGGTCATTGACGCCAGCGGTAACCCGGATGCACCGGCGATGGGGCTGAACATGCTGGCCCACGAGGGGACCCTGCTGATCGCGTCGTGGTTCGGCACCAAACCCGTAGTGCTGCCGCTCGGCGGAGCCTTCCACCGGCGGCGCCTGACGATCCGCAGCACTCAGGTCTCCACAGTGCCGGCAAGGCTGTCAGGGACCTGGAGCCGGTCCCGGCGCCGCCAGGAGACAGTTGAGTTGCTGCCCGAGCTACCGTTGGCGGAGCTGTGCACTCACGTGTTCGACTTCGGTGACGCCGCCGAGGCGTTCCGAGCAGTGGACGAGGGGAAAACCGGACTGATGCATGCTGTTCTCAACTACGACAGGAGTGCTGCCGGTGACCTGTGAAGTCGGGATGAGCCGAAGCGTCCGCGCCTTCCACATCATGCCGGGAATGCCTGGGCCAGAGGGGCAACTCCATGATCACGACTACCGGATTGAGATCGTCGTGGACCGCGAGCAGCTCGATGAGCGGGGCATGGTCTGTGATCTCGATGTTCTGGAGGCGGCGCTCACCGAGCTGACCGGCCAGGTCGACGGCCGCAATCTGGAGGAGATACGCCCGGCTGAGGCCGAGGCGGTCACCGTCGAGGTGTTCGCCCGCTGGGTACACGACACTCTCTCGCCCGTCGTCCTCGCCGCGGGCGGCGAGACCTTGGCGGTACGGGTCTGGGAGACGGCTGTCGCGTTTGGCGGGTACCGCGCCCGGCTCGCTGGCTGAACCGTTGAGTCAGGGAAGATGACTGGTGTCATTGACACACTCGACGGCGGCAAACTCGCGGCCGTGCCACTGGATCCTGTTGATGCAGGCGGAGCCTAGGTACAGCCGGTAAATGGTGCTGAGCGGGACACCCAGAGCCCGGCACAGCAGGATCTTGATCGGGCTGATGTGACTCACCACCAGGACGGTCTGGCCGCTGTGGTCCCGCAGCAGCCGGTCACACGCCCGGTTTACCCGCCGTGCGGCGTCGGCGAAGCTCTCCCCGCCCGGCGGGGGCTGCTGCGGATCGCGCCGCCAGAGTGCCACGTCCGCGGGCCATCGCTGCTGGATTTCGGCCAGGGTGAAGCCGTCCCAGTCACCGAAGTCGGTTTCACGAAGGTCATCATCGATGACTGTGGTCAGGCCCAGCTCGGCCGCCGCGATGGCGGCGGTGTCGACCGCACGCCGCAGTGGGGAACTGACCACGGCGTCGATCGGGGCGCCGGCGGCCAGGCGGCCGGCGGCGGCCTTGGCCTGCCGGGTTCCGCTGGCGCTGAGCGGGAGGTCACTCCGTCCGCTGAAGCGGTGTTCGGGTGACAGCCGGGTATCACCGTGCCTCAGCAGGATGGTGGTGGTGGGATCTGCCGTGGGGTTATCCCAGCCCAGTGTCATCGCTGTCACCGCCCCAAGGTCCCGCTCGCCGCGGCTGCCTCGGCCGCAGCGGATCCTTGCGCCGGCGCGGCCTGGGCCGGGGGGTTGCCGCTGAAGGTGTTGAGGAACTGATTGCGGAAGTCGTCCATGGGCTCGAGCGGAGCGCTGTCATTGGGCAGCAGCCCGTCCTGCCAGTGCCAGGAGGACATCTGCGCCAGGACCGACGGGGCGCGGGTGATGATCGAGATCGGCACGTCGTTGTTGGGCGAGTTGCCACTGACGGTGCTGTGCGGCTGGTGGTCGCCCATCAGGATGAGCACCAGGTTCGGGTCGTTCAGCTGGGTGACCCACGAAGTGAGGGCGGTCATCGAGTACTGGATCGACTGGCCGTAGAACTGGCGCACGGTGTTGGCGTTGCTCCATACCCGGGCCACGTCCGCGGCCGTCCCCCGCTGGGCGTTGAATATTGAGCCGTTGCCGACCTGGTTCCAGGGCACCATCGA
>DASXDG010000059.1:0-22202 GCA_036490795.1 Streptosporangiaceae bacterium | reverse complement strand
AGGTGGAGCTGTCGGCGATTAATGCGGTAAATAGTCTCTACGCAGTAGAAAAGGTTGCTGTGAGCAGCCATTTCTTCCGTGAAAGAGCGATGTTCCGCGTTGTTCGCGGCCTGTCGGCCGCCAGCCGAGGTTGGTGTGAGCTGAGTGGCGCAGGTGACGGCGCGGGCTTCCCTGCGGGCTCCTATGGGCTTCCTGGCGGGCTCCGGCGGGCTCGATCCGAGCCCGGTCCTGCGCGGTATCTGGGCGCCCGAAAATGTCAGACCCCTGCGGTACCTTCGAACAGACATCGAAAAGCCGCTGGACAAGTCGGCGAATTCGCGTTCGAATAGAGGGTAGGCCGGCTGGGTGGGGCGAGGGGAAGCGCGCCGCCCAGCCGGAACTGACGAAGGAGGCAGGACCGATGGCGAACGTCATGGACGTGCACCCGCGGATGTCGAGCGGGCCGGGTGTCCCGGGCACGGTGCTCACCATGCTGCAGTCCGCACGGCGCGGGCTCGCCGAGGCCGCCGACGAGGCGGCCCCCGGCGACCGGTACGTGCTGGCTCACCTCGCGGCGCTGCGCGCCGCGGCTGCCGTGGTGGCGGCTCGCGGGGAGCCGGGCAGGGCGCGGCGGGGAAAGCCGCGCACGGTGTGGGAACTGCTCACGCAGGTCGAGCCCGCGCTGACTGAATGGGCCGCCTACTTCGCCGCAGGGGCCGGCAAGCGGGCCGCGGCGGAAGCAGGCCTGCCGCGCGCGGCGAGCGCGCGCGAAGCCGATGACCTACTGCGGGATGCGGAGACCTTCCTCTCGCTTGCCGAGACGGCCCTCGGTGTCGAGGTCCAGTCTCCGCTCCCGCTCAGGCCGGCTGGCTAACGTCCTAGAAGGCTTCCATCGCGCCGCGCGCGTCAGAGTCCAGGACACCCCAGTTGATCAGCTCTTCAGTCAGGTCCGCGGGGGACTTGTCGTAAATCACCGCGAGCGAGCGCAGGTCTTCGTGCCGGACCGAGAGGACGCGGCCGTTGTAGTCGCCGCGCTGGCTCTGGATGGTGGCGACGTAGCGGGCAAGCGGGCCGACCTTGTCCTTGGGCAGCTGGCCCATGCGCTCGAGGTCGATGACGAGCTTCGGTGATGGCGCCAGCGGTGTGGGGGCAGCGTCGCCGGGCAGCAGCTCGGAAACGGGGACCCCATAGAACTCGGCGAGCTCGGCGAGCTTCTGCACGGTGACCGACCGGTCGCCGCGCTCGTATGACCCCACGACGACGGCCTTCCACCGGCCGCGGGACTTCTCCTCGACTCCGTGGAGTGAGAGGCCCTGCTGTGTGCGAATGGCGCGCAGCCGCGCGCCCAGTGTCTTGGCGTACTCAGATGGCATGTTTCCTCGGTTCCCCGGCCAGTCGTCGCTTACGGTAACGGTTACGCTCAGTGACGGTAGGCGGCGAGCGCGACAAGGTCAAGCCGAATGGCAAAAACGGGTCTATCTCGTCTGGTAACCGGCTTGCCCTCCCCGATCCCTCTGTACCCTCCGTTGAACGGCCAGAATCCCCATGTAGTCAGGTTTTCCTGCACTACCTGCGCTTGGCCGGCACGTGGCAGACGCATCGTCACGTTCTGATGGCATCTGTCTAGTGTGATCTAAATCACATGTGTCGGAGCGTTGCCGAGGACGCTTCCGCGGGGTTGCGGAGGGTGCTCGCGAGTGGTTGCTGAGGGTGTTTTCGCGGGCGCCGGCGAGGCCGGTGAGGGACGCCTGCGGGGGTCGGTAAGAATGCTTTCCGGCCGCCGGCAAGGGATGCCGGCAGTGCCGGCGAGGTATCGGCAAGGGTCGGCAGAGGTCGGCCAGGGCCGACGGCAAGGGCCGACGGCAAGGGCCGATGGCAAGGGCCGACGGCAAGGGGGCGACGGGCAGTCAGCCCGCCACACCGGACCCGTCCCGCACCAGCGCACCTCTGTTCTCGTATGATGAACAGCGTAGACATCCTTTAAGGGCCGTCCAGAGAGACGGGGAAGGAGGTCCGTTTATGTGCGCTGCTCCTAATCCAGCCGCGAGGCACGGCCTCGAGGTCCTCGACGCCGAGGAAATAAGGCGCGCGCTTACCAGGATCGCTCACGAGATCCTGGAGCGGACACACGGCGGCGAGACCGCCGTCCTGCTTGGCATTCAGACCCGCGGCGTTCCGCTGGCGAAGCGGCTGGCCGCACGCATCGCGGAGTTCGAGGGAACCGAGATCGGCTGCGGGTCGCTCGACGTGACCTTGCACCGAGACGACCTGAGGCTCCGCCCGGCGCGCGCTCTCGGCAAGACAGAGCTGCCGGCCGGGGGCATCGACGGCAAGACCTTGGTCCTGGTCGACGATGTGCTGTATTCGGGCCGCACCGTCCGTGCCGCCCTCGACGCGCTGACCGACCTGGGCCGCCCTCGCGCGGTGCAGCTGGCGGTGCTGGTCGACCGCGGTCACCGCGAACTGCCCATTCGAGCCGACTACGTGGGTAAGAACCTGCCGACATCGCAGCGCGAGGTGGTCCGCGTGCTGCTGACCGAGGTGGACGGTACCGACTCGGTGCAGATTAGTGAGGCCAGCCAGTGAAGCACCTGATATCAGCCGGCGACCTCAGCCGGGACGAGGCATTGCTCATCCTCGACACCGCGGAAGAACTGGCCAGCGTCGCCGACCGCCCGATCAAGAAGCTGCCCACGCTGCGCGGCCGCACCGTGGTCAACCTGTTCTACGAGGACTCCACCCGGACCAGGATCTCGTTCGAGGCCGCCGCCAAGCGGCTGTCCGCCGACGTGATCAACTTCTCGGCCAAGGGGTCGAGCGTGGCCAAGGGCGAGAGCCTGAAGGACACCGCGCTCACGCTGGAGGCGATGGGCGCCGATGCGGTGGTGATCAGGCACAGTGCCTCAGGCTCACCGCACCGGCTGGCGAGCTGGGTGCACGGCAGCGTCATCAATGCGGGCGACGGCACGCACGAGCATCCCACCCAGGCCCTGCTCGACGCGTTCACGATCCGGCGCAGGCTGCGGCCGGGGCAGGGACTGGAGGGCATCCGGGTCACGATCGCCGGCGACATCACGCACAGCAGGGTCGCCCGGTCCAACGTGCTGCTGCTCACCACGCTCGGCGCCGAAGTCACGCTGGTGGCGCCGCCCACGCTGTTCCCGCTCGCCGTCGGCAGCTGGCCCTGCGGGGTCAGCTACGACCTGGACGCGGAACTGCCCAAGAGCGACGTGCTGATGATGCTCCGCGTCCAGCAGGAACGGATGACGGACGCGTATTTCCCCAGCGTGCGGGAGTACAGCCGCCGGTACGGGCTGGACTCGACGCGGATGGCGCGGCTGCCAGAACACGCCATCGTGATGCACCCCGGCCCGATGAACAGGGGAGTGGAGATCGCCGCCGAAGTCGCCGACTCGCCGCGATCCACGATCGTGGAACAGGTCGCCAACGGGGTGACGGTCCGCATGGCGGTCCTGTACCTGCTGCTTGGCGGGGTAACCGAAGGAGGGGTGCGATGAGCGAGCAGTGGCTGATCCGGGGCGCGTCGGTAGACGGGACCCCCAGTGACATCTTGATCAGCGGCGGCAGGATCGAGGGCATCGGCGCCGACCTGGCCGCCGGGGGCGCCAGCGTGGTCGACGCCGCCGGGCTGGTCGCGCTGCCCGGCCTTGTCGACCTGCACACGCACCTGCGCGAACCGGGTCGCGAGGACGCGGAGACCGTCGAGACCGGTACCGCGGCCGCCGCGCTCGGCGGGTTCACCGCTGTGCACGCGATGGCCAACACCGAGCCGGTCGCCGACACCGCGGGGGGGGTCGAGCAGGTCTGGCGGCTTGGCCGGGCGGCCGCCCACGCAGACGTCCAGCCGGTGGGCGCGGTCACCGTGGGGCTCAACGGCCAGCAGCTCGCCGAACTCGGCGCGATGGCCGACTCCGCGGCCCGGGTCCGCGTCTTCTCCGATGACGGCAAGTGCGTATCCGACCCGCTGCTGATGCGGCGGGCCCTCGAGTACGTGAAGGCGTTCGACGGGGTGATCGCCCAGCACGCGCAGGACCCCCGGCTCACCGAAGGCGCTCAGCTCAACGAAGGCGAGATGTCCGGTCGTCTCGGCCTGGCCGGCTGGCCTGCCGTCGCGGAGGAGGGCATCGTCGCGCGCGACTGCCTGCTCGCCGCGCACGTCGGCTCCGCGGTGCACATCTGCCACGTCTCCACGGCGGGCTCGGTGGACATCATCGGCTGGGCCAAGTCCAAGGGCTGGCCGGTCACCGCCGAGGTAACTCCGCACCACCTCCTGCTCACCGATGAGCTCGCCGTCGGCTACGACCCCGTGTTCAAGGTCAACCCGCCGTTGCGTACCGCTGCCGACGTGGCCGCGCTCAGGGACGCGCTCGCCGACGGCACGATCGACTGCGTCGCGACCGACCACGCACCGCATCCGGTCGAGGCGAAGGAGACCGAGTGGGCCGAAGCCGCGTGGGGCATGACCGGACTGGAGACAGCGCTGCGCGTGGTGCAGCACGCGATGGTGGACACCGGCCTGCTCGACTGGGCGGGCGTCGCCGACCGGATGTCGGTCAGGCCCGCCAGGATCGGCAGGCTGGAGGGACACGGCATCCCGCTCACAGTCGGCGGCCCGGCGAACATTACCCTGTATGACCCGGCTGCCCCCGCCGAGGCGGTCAGCCGGGCCGGCGCGTCGAAGAGCCGTAACACGCCCTTCGCCGGCATGGAACTGCCCGGGCGGGTGGTCGCCACGTTCTTGCGCGGCACGCCCACCGTGCTCGACGGAAAGCTAACCCGATGAAGGCACTGCTCGTTCTCGAAGACGGTACGACGCTGCACGGCGAGGGCTTCGGCGCCGCGGGCGAGACGTTCGGCGAGATGGTCTTCAACACGGGGATGACCGGTTACCAGGAGACGCTCACCGACCCGTCGTACTGCCGGCAGATCGTCGCCATGACGGCTCCGCACATCGGCAACACCGGCGTCAACGACGAGGATCCCGAGTCGCGCCGGGTCTGGGTGAGCGGCTACGTGATCCGCGAGCCGTCGCCGGTCGCGTCGAACTGGCGGGCCACCGGCGACCTCGACTCCTACCTCAAGGCGGAGGGTGTCACCGGCATCGCCGTGCGCGGCACCAGGCTGCTGACCAGGCGGGTACGCGAGGCCGGCGCGATGCGCGCCGCGATCAGCACGGTCGAGCCCGACCCGGCCCGGCTGCTCGAGCGGGTGCTGGCCAGTCCGCAGATGGCCGGCGCCGACCTGGCCCGCGAGGTCAGCACGCCAGCGCCGTACACGGTGCCGGCGGTCGGCGAGACGAGGTTCCGGGTGGCCGCGGTCGATCTCGGCATCAAGGCGTCCACCCCGCGCAACATGGCCGCGCGCGGCTGCGAGGTGCGCGTGCTGCCCGCCGCCGCGACCGCCGAACAGATACTGGCAGACTCGCCGGACGGCGTGTTCTTCAGCAACGGTCCCGGCGACCCCGCCGCGGCGACCTACGCGGTGGACGCGATGCGCGGGGTGCTTGAGTCAGGGGTGCCGGTCTTCGGCATCTGTTACGGCAGCCAGATCATGGCGCGCGCGCTCGGGCTGGGCACCTACAAGCTGCGTTATGGCCACCGGGGGGTGAACCAGCCGGTCAAGGACGTCGCCACCGGCCGCGTCTACATCACCAGCCACAACCATGGCTTCGCGGTCGAACTGCCCGGTGACCCGGGAAAGCCGTTCGGCACGGCCTACGGTCCCGCGACGGTGACGCACGTGAACCTCAACGACGGTGTCGTCGAGGGCCTGCGACTGCTGGACCGCCCCGTTTTCAGCGTGCAGTACCACCCGGAGGCGGCCCCCGGCCCGCACGACGCCAGAGATCACTTCGACCAGTTTTGTGCGCTAATGTCCCGTTCTTCCAGCGGGTCAATTGCGCAATCGAGCACGCTAGAGAGGGTCAATCGCGCAATTGACCCGGATGGGGACCCGGGCCCGCGGGGTTCGCGGGGTTCGCAGGAAGGGGGAGCCGATGCCACGGCGTGAGGATCTCAAGTCGGTGCTGGTGATCGGCTCCGGGCCGATCGTCATCGGCCAGGGCTGCGAGTTCGACTACTCGGGCACTCAGGCCTGCCGCGTGCTCAAGGCGGAGGGGATCGAGGTCAGCCTCGTCAACTCCAACCCGGCCACGATCATGACCGATCCCGAGTTCGCCGACGCCACCTACGTGGAGCCGATCACGACCGAGACGCTGGAGAAGGTCATCGCGATCCGGCGTCCCGACGCGGTGCTGCCCACCCTGGGCGGCCAGACCGCGCTGAACGCCGCGGTCGCGCTGCACGACGCCGGCATCTTGAGCAAGTACAACGTCGAGCTGATCGGCGCGAACATCGACGCGATCCGGGCGGGTGAGGACCGGGAACGGTTCAAGGGCATCGTCACCGCCCTCGGCGCCGAAGTGCCGCGCAGCCTGATCTGCCGCGATCTGTCCGAGTGCCTGGCGGCGGCGGGCCTGACGAGCCAAAGCGGCGAGGCAGGCCCAGGATTGGGCTATCCGGTTGTCGTCAGGCCGTCGTTCACCCTGGGCGGTCTCGGCTCGGGCATCGCCCGCGACGAGGAAGAACTCCGCCGCATCGCCGGTGCCGGCCTCGACGCCAGCCCGACCCACGAGGTCCTGCTCGAGGAGTCCATCCTCGGCTGGAAGGAGTACGAGCTCGAGCTGATGCGCGACCGGCACGACAACGTGGTGGTCGTCTGCTCGATCGAGAACATCGACCCGATGGGCGTGCACACCGGCGACAGCGTCACGGTGGCGCCGGCGATGACGCTCACCGACCGCGAGTATCAGCACATGCGGGACACCGCGCTGGCCATCATGCGCGCGGTCGGCGTGGATACCGGGGGCTGCAACATCCAGTTCGCCGTTGACCCGGGCACCGGCCGCATGGTGGTCATCGAGATGAACCCGAGGGTCAGCCGGTCGTCCGCGCTCGCCTCGAAGGCCACCGGCTTCCCGATCGCGAAGATCGCCGCCAGGCTCGCGATCGGCTACACGCTCGACGAGATACCTAACGATATCACGGGCGAAACTCCCGCTTCATTCGAACCATCACTCGATTATGTGGTCGTCAAGGTGCCGCGGTTCGCGTTCGAGAAGTTCCCGGGCGCGGACCGCACGCTCACCACGCACATGAAGAGCGTCGGCGAGGCGATGGCCATCGGCCGGAGCTTTCCCGAAGCCCTCCAGAAGGCGCTGCGATCGCTGGAGAGCGGTCACAGCTCGTTCCGCTGGGATAACCCTCCCGGCGACGCCGGGGAGCTTCTGCGCGCGGCGAGCGCGCCGCACGACGGCAGGCTCGTCACGGTGCAGCAGGCACTGCGGGCGGGCGCCAGCGTGCCGGACGTGGTCACCGCCACTGGCATCGACCGGTGGTTCGTCGAGCAGATCAACGGCATCAATGTCCAAGCAGAACAGGCAGTGGCGGCGCCAGCCCTGGACGCCGTCGCGCTGCGCGAGCTGAAGGGCGCGGGGTTTTCCGACGCGCAGCTCGCGAGCCTGCGCGGATGTGCCGAAGCCGAGCTGAGGCAGCTCCGCTGGGACCTGGGCGTCCGGCCGGTCTATCACGCGGTCGACACCTGCGCGGCGGAGTTCGCGGCCCGCACCCCGTACCTGTATTCTACTTACGACGAAGAGACGGAAGTTCCGTCAGGATCGCGTTCGAAGGTCATCATTCTCGGCAGCGGGCCGAACCGGATCGGGCAGGGCATCGAGTTCGACTACGCGTGCGTCCACGCGTCGTTCGCCCTGGCGGAGGCGGGCTACGAGACCGTGATGGTCAACTGCAACCCGGAGACGGTCTCAACCGACTACGACACGTCGGGGCGGCTGTATTTCGAGCCGCTGACGCTGGAGGACGTGCTCGAGGTCGTGCATGCCGAGCAGGAGAGCGGTCCCGTCGCCGGGGTGATCGTGCAACTCGGCGGGCAGACCCCGCTCGGGCTGGCGCGGGCGCTTGAGGCGGCCGGCGTGCCCATCGCGGGTACGTCGCCGGAGGCCATCCACCTGGCCGAGGACCGGGAGGCGTTCGCCGGCGTGCTGGAGGCGGCGGGCCTGCCCGCGCCGCGGTACGGCACCGCGCGCTCGGCCGGCGAGGCCGTGGACGTCGCGCGCGAGATCGGCTACCCGGTACTGGTCCGCCCGTCGTACGTGCTGGGCGGGCGCGGCATGGAGATCGTCTACGACGACGAGACGCTGCGCGACGCCGTGCTGACTCATCTCGGGACGCGGCCAGACTCGACGCACCCGGTCCTGATCGACCGGTTCCTCGACGACGCGATCGAGATCGACGTCGACGCGCTGTACGACGGGACCGAGCTGTACCTGGGCGGCGTGATGGAGCACATCGAGGAGGCCGGCATCCACTCCGGCGACTCGGCGTGCGCGCTGCCGCCGATCACGCTCGGCCGGACCGACATCGACAAGATCCGCGCCGCGACCGAGGCGATCGCGGCCGGCGTCGGCGTGCGCGGCCTGCTCAACGTCCAGTACGCGCTGGCGGCCGGGGTGCTGTACGTCCTGGAGGCGAACCCGCGTGCCTCGCGCACCGTCCCGTTCGTGTCCAAGGCGACCGGGGTGCCGCTGGCCAAGGCCTGCGCACGCATCATGCTCGGCGAGGCCATCGCGGACCTGCGCGCGGAAGGGCTTTTGCGCGCCTCCGGCGATGGTGGCAACATGCCGCTGGATTCGCCGGTGGCGGTCAAGGAAGCCGTGCTCCCGTTCGGCCGGTTCCGGGACAGGTTCGGCCAGGGGGTGGACACCGTGCTCGGGCCGGAGATGCGCTCGACCGGTGAGGTGATGGGGATCGACGCGGTGTTCGGTACCGCGTACGCCAAGTCCCAGGCGGCCGTGTACGGATCGCTGCCGGTCAAGGGGCGGGTTTTCGTCTCGGTCGCGAACCGCGACAAACGGTCGATGATCTTCCCGGTAAAGCGGCTTGCCGACCTGGGATTCGAGATCTGGGCGACCGAGGGAACCGCGGAGGTGCTGCGGCGCAACGGCGTTCGTGCCAAGATCGTGCGAAAGCACAGTGACGGCCCTGGCCCCGATGGTGAGCCGACCGTGGTGACGCGGATCCTGGAAGGCGAGGTGGACCTGATCGTGAACACGCCGTTCGGCAGCCCCGGCCAGGCCGGACCGCGTCTCGACGGCTACGAGATCCGCACCGCCGCGGTGCGCCGCGGCGTCGTGTGCGTTACCACCGCTCCCGGTCTCGCCGCCGCGGTGCAGGGCATCGAGGCGATCATCCGCGGGGAGGTCGGCGTCAGGTCCTTGCAGGAGCACGCGGCGGAACTGGCCAGGCCCCGGCCCGCGGGGGGTCGCCCCCCGGGGGAAACAGGTGGCTGAGGCCACGGCGGCGCCGGTCCAGGTGCGCGGCACCGTGCTGACCGTCCGCCGGGTGGACGCGTATCACGCGCTGACGTTCATCGCGCCGCCCATCGCCACCCGGTTCCGGCCGGGCCAGCTCGTCACCGTCGCCGTCGGCGGGGCGTCGAGTTCGATGCTGGCCAGGCGGGCGTTCGCCATTCACGACGTCCGGCCCGATCACGGTGGCACGGTCGAGTTCATCTTCGAGGCGGCGGGTCCTGGCCGGCAGTGGCTGGCGGGGCTGCGGGCGCGTGACGTGCTCGACGCGGTCGGGCCGCTCGGCCGGCCGTTCCCGGTTCCGCGCGACCCGTCCAGTTGCCTGCTGCTCGGTGTCGGCTACGGCGCGGCGCCGTTGTTCTCGCTCGGTGCCCGGCTGCGTGAGCGCGGCTGCCCGGTGGACTTCGTGCTGGGTGCGGCGAGCGCGGACCGCGTATTCGGCGCGCTGACCGCGCGGCGGACCGCGCGGTCGCTCACGGTGTCGACGACGGACGGTTCGCTGGGCGGGCGCGGGCCGGTGACCATGCTGCTCGAGCAGGTCATCAGGGAGGCGCGCACCGAGGTGATCTACGCGTGCGCGCCGGTCTCCGTGCTGCGCGACGTCTGCGCGATAGCCGGAGCATACGACATCCCGGTGCAGGCGTGCGTGGACGTGCCGATGGCCTGCGGGATCGGGGTGTGCATGGGCTGCGTGCTGCCGGTGACCGGGAATGACGGGGTGACCAGGATCGTGCGCTCGTGCGTGGACGGGCCGGTGTTCCGCGGTGACCTGGTCCGCTGGGATGACGTCGGGACGATACCGTTCGACGCGCTGGGGGCCCCTGGCTGGAAGCCGTCGCGCGCCGGTGCTCCGGAGAACCGCTATGCGGGATAGCCGCTGATGCCCGTCGACATGCGGGTCAGGCTCGGCCACGTGGAGTTGCCGAATCCGGTGCTCACCGCTGCGGGCTGCGCCGGAGCCGGCCGCGAGATCGCGCAGTTCACCGACGTGGCACGGGTGGGCGCGATCACCACCAAATCGATCATGGCGGAGCCGCGCACGGGCAATCCGGCGCCGCGGCTGACCGAGACGCCCAGCGGCCTGCTCAGCTCGGTCGGCCTGCAGGGTCCCGGCGTCGACGCGTTCTTGCAGCGCGATCTGCCCTGGCTGCTCTCTCGTGGCGCGCGAGTGGTGGTCTCGATCGCGGGACAGACCGTGCGCGAGTACACCGACCTGGCCACGCGGCTGTCGGACGCGGCGGGCGTGACGGCCATGGAGGTGAACCTGTCCTGTCCGAACGCCGAGGACGCGGGGAGCCTGTTCGCCCTCGATCCGGGCGCCTCGGGTCACGTGATCGCCGCGGTCAGAGCCAGCGCCCGGTACGACATTCCGGTGTTCGCCAAGCTGTCGCCCGATGTCACTGACATCGTGCCGGTGGCGGCCGCGTGCGTGACCAACGGCGCGGACGGCCTGTGCTTGATCGGCTCGCCGCTGGGCATGAGCATCGATACCGTCCGCATGCGACCGGTGCTGGCGGGGCTGTTCGGCGGACTGTCCGGACCCGCGATCCGGCCGGTGGCGGTCCGCTGCGTCTGGCAGGTGCACGAGGCCTTCCCTGACGTGCCGCTGATCGGTACCGGGGGAGTGACTTGCGGGCGAGACGCACTGGAGTTCCTGCTGGCCGGTGCCTCGGTGGTGGCGGTGGGCACGGAGATCGTGCACGACCCGTCGGCGTGCGGGCGGGTGCTGCGCGAGCTGGAAGAGGAACTCGCCGCGATGGGCGTGGACCGGGTCACCGATGTCGTGGGGCAGGCCCACGCGCCGCGCCGGGTGGCGCGCTGATCATGGCGCGGGCTGGAAACGCCTAGTGGCATAATGTGACAAGATGATGACTAGTCGTGAAGGAGACATCGTGAACAAGCCGGCGCCGGTAGCCGTCGCGCTTGACGCACCCGATCTGGAGACGGCCGCGGGCTGGGCGGAGCTTGTGACGCCGCACGTGAGCACCGTGAAGATCGGGCTCGAGCTGTACCTGCGGTACGGCCCGCAGGTGGTTGCCTCAGTACGAGGCGGTAGCGGCGTCTCGGTGTTCCTCGACCTCAAGCTGCACGACATCCCGGCCACGGTGGCCGGCGCGGCCCGCGCGGTCGCCCGGCTGCGGCCCGACGTGCTGACCGTGCACGCGGCCGGCGGACCTGACATGGTCCGCGCCGCGGTCGAGTCCGCGCCGGGCACGATGATCGCCGCGGTGACCGTGCTGACTTCGCTGAGCGATGCCGCCCTCGGCCAGGTCGGCCTCACCGGGCCGGTCTCGGACGCCGTGCTGCGGCTGGCCACGCTGTCGGTGGAGGCGGGCGCCCGCGGCCTGGTCTGCTCGCCGCGCGAAGTGGCCGCGGTCCGTAAGGCGGTAGGCCCGGACGTATGCCTGATCACGCCCGGCGTGCGCCCGGCCGGGAGCGCGAGCAACGATCAGGCGCGGGTGGCCACGCCGGAAGAGGCGATGCTGGCGGGTGCCGACCTGCTTGTCATCGGGCGCCCCATCACCAGCGCGTCGGACCCGGGTGCCGCCGCGGCCACCATCGCGGCCTCTCTGCGCCGCGTCACGGCCTCTGCGGCTGGATTAGCACCCCAGGGGCCTCGCGGCCCCCGGTAGGGCGCTGAGGCCCGCGTGGCCGTATCCCCCGGGTAAGTCCGCAGGTTCACTGGCGTGCCCGCCCGGCCGGAACCGATATGGCTGTATACGGGCGGGACTCGTGAGGCTGGGGTTATCATCGGGACGGGAGTGGCGAGTTGGAGATGTTTCTGTCTCCGATTAACCGTAAGATTGGCACTTTACGGTGACTTGGGTTATGCCACCTCTATGCAAATCTTGCGCAAAGTATCAATCTTCCGCATTCTTTTTGGCGCGCTCTCGGACCGGGCGAAGCACCACTGCCCGTTATGATCCTTCTTGTCCGTTTGTCTGGGTCATGCGTCGTCGGCTGCTCTGGGTAGCTAAGTTAAGTTCTGTTTCGCCTGTTATTAAGTGTCCGTTTTTGGAAGAGCGGCCCCGCGGCCGCCAGAGCAACGGGCGGTGACATAGGGCTTACTCTGCGGGTAGCCGGCGAGTAGCATATCTGCATGTCAGACGCCCCGAGGCGGCTGGCGGGCCCAGCCGGGAGCCGGCTGAGGGACGAAAGGAGCCGCGGTTGCGGGATAGCTGTCGATCGCCTGCCGGATCCGGCGGCCGCGGCCCCAGGTGCGCCGAAACTGGGCGGGTAACTCGCGTAACGCACGCAACGGGGGGAAGGGCCGCGATCCGCGGCGCCGGGACCCCTCTCGGGCGACGCGGACATGGCGGCGCGCGTGCCGCAAATCCGTGCGAAAACCGCGACGCGCCGGTATCCCGGCAAGCTAACCAACCTCGGATGGCTTACGCTAGAACCTTGAACTTTTGCTGCGGGGTATCGCCCGGTGAGACGCTCGATCGGCGGCGGGGGTCCACATTGATTACTGATAGTAATCAATTGGATACGGAGAGTAATATATTTAAATTTGTGATGACGTAAACGAGGATTTGCGTTGCCGAAAGGGTAGTTGATTGGCTAGTTTCCCCTCCCGACAAACCTTTTTCCTACGAAACCCGAGGTGACCCCGAGTGGCTCTTCCTCCCCTCACTCCAGAAGAGCGTGCAGCAGCCCTTGAGAAGGCAGCCAGGGCACGCAAAGAACGCGCCGAGGTAAAAAATCGCCTCAAGCGCGGTGCCACAACCTTGTCCGATGTCATCAAGGAAGGCGGCACTGATGACATCATTGGCAAGATGAAGGTGTCCGCCCTGCTCGAGTCCTTGCCGGGTGTCGGTAAGGTACGCGCGCGGCAGATCATGGAAAGGCTCGGCATCGCGGAATCGCGGCGCGTCCGTGGTCTTGGTACCAACCAGCGATCAGCACTTGAGCAAGAGTTCGGTGCCGATATCTGAGTCAGGTGCGGCGACGGGGGAACAAGGACCTCCCGGCAAGCACAGCCCAGTCGGCGTCGGGGTTGCCACCCGGGCGCATTCGAGGCTGACCGTGCTCTCCGGACCCTCGGGGGTCGGGAAGAGCACGGTCGTCGCCGAACTGCGCAGAAGCAACCCGGAGATCTGGTTTTCCGTGTCCGTTACTACTCGGAAGCCACGTCCAGGAGAAGTCGACGGGCGCGATTACCGCTTTGTCGATGACAAAGAGTTCGACCGGCTGGTGGCCAACGGGGAACTGCTTGAGTGGGCCTCGCCGCACGGGACGCACCGATCTGGTACGCCGCGTGGTCCTATCGAGGACAAACTCAAGACCGGCGCTCTCTGCCTGCTGGACATCAACCTGGCAGGTGCCCGGCAGGTCAAGCGCGTGCTGCCGGACGCGCTCATGGTGTTCCTGACCCCGCCGTCCTGGGACGAGCTGGTCAGGAGGCTGACCTGCCGGGGCACCGAGCCGCCAGAGGTCATCGCGAGGCGCCTGGCCACCGCCAGGGAAGAGCTGGCCGCGGCCGCTGAGTTCGATTTCACGCTGGTGAACGACTCCGTCACGGACGTATGCCGTCAGCTGGTAGCCTTGATGGAGCAGTAAAATACGGGGCCGCATCCAAAGAAAGGCCGCATGTGGCAGGGACACAGGTCGCCGAGGGCATCATCAATCCGCCGATCGACGAGCTTCTCGGGGTCGTGGACAGCAAGTACCGGCTGGTGATCATGGCCGCGAAGCGCGCACGGCAGATTAACGCGTACTACTCCCAGCTTGGCGAGGGCCTGCTCGAATACGTCGGGCCGCTCGTGGACACTCGCAGCCAGGAGAAGCCGCTCTCCATCTCCCTCCGCGAGATCAGGGAACGGCTGCTCAACGTAGAAGTGCTCGAGGGCTAAGGCAAGCCGTCATGCCCGCGCACGTCGTTCTCGGCGTCGGCGCGGGCATTTCTGCGTATAAGGCGTGCGAGCTGCTCCGGCTGCTGACCGAGTCCGGGCACACGGTCAGGGTCGTGCCCACGCCGGACGCGCTCCGTTTTGTGGGTGAGCCCGTGTGGGCAGGTCTGTCCGGCCAGCCGGTGACCACCGACGTCTGGACCGGCATCTCCGACGCGCCGCACGTGCAGCTCGGCCAGGCCGCCGACCTGGTCCTGGTCGCTCCGGCGACCGCGGACCTGCTCGCCCGTGCCGCCGCCGGGATGGCCAATGACCTGCTCACCGCTACCCTGCTGACCGCCACCTGCCCGGTCGTGTTCGCGCCCGCCATGCACACCGAGATGTGGCAGCACCCGGCGACGCAGGCCAATGTCCGGTTGCTCCGTGAGCGCGGCGCCGTGGTGATCGAGCCCGCCACCGGCCGGCTGGCCGGCCCGGACACCGGCGCCGGCCGTCTGCCCGACCCGGCCGAGATCTTCGCCGTCGCCACCCATGTGCTCAGCGGGCGCGCGCTGGACCTCAAGGGCCGCCGGGTGCTCGTCTCGGCCGGCGGCACCCGCGAGGAACTCGACCCGGTCCGCTTCATCGGCAACTGGTCGTCCGGCACCCAGGGTTACGCGCTCGCCCGCACCGCGGTGGCGCGCGGCGCCGAGGTGACCGTCGTCGCGGCGAACGTGGCACTCGCCGACCCGGCCGGCGCGACAGTGATCCGGGTGACTTCCGCGCGCGACATGGAAGAGGTCATCAGGTCGGCGGCACCGGACGCCGATGCCATCGTGATGGCCGCCGCGGTCGCGGACTACCGGCCCGAACACCGCCAGGACGGCAAGATCAAGAAGGACGGGCAGGCGCCGGAGCCGCTGCGCCTCACCGAGAACCCGGACATTCTGGCCGGCCTTGCGCAGGCCCGCGACCAGGACGGGTACCTGCTCGTGGGGTTCGCCGCGGAGACCGATATGTCCCCGGATCTAGCCCAGGCTAAGCTTGCTCGCAAGGGTTGTGACCTGCTTGTCGTCAATCCCGTCGGCGGCGGCCTCGGTTTCGGGACCGCGGACAACGAGGCGGTGATCTACGGGGCGGACGGGTCCGTCACCGAGGTTCCGCGCGGGCCCAAAGACGCGCTCGCGGACGTGGTATGGGATCTGGTGGCGACCCGGCTGTCAGACGAAGACTAACCCGGATAAAATCACCGCAGCTTTTGGTCGGCCTAATCAAGGGAGTATTGACGTGGCGCGCCGCCTGTTTACGTCCGAGTCTGTGACGGAGGGCCATCCAGACAAGATGGCCGACCAGATCAGCGACGCCATCCTGGACGCCATGATCAAAGATGATCCAGGCAGCCGCGTCGCGGTCGAGACCATGATCACCACTGGCCAGGTGCACGTCGCCGGCGAGGTGACCACCCAGACCTATGTCGACATCCCCGGCATCATCCGGGAGAAGATCCTTGAGATCGGCTATGACTCAAGCGCGAAGGGGTACGACGGAGCGTCCTGCGGCGTATCGGTCAGCATCGGGTCGCAGAGCCCGGACATCGCGCAGGGCGTGGATGACGCGTTCGAGTACCGCGAGGGCGAGGGCGTTGACGAGCTGGACAGGCAGGGGGCCGGCGACCAGGGCCTGATGTTCGGCTACGCGTGCCGCGAGACACCGGAGCTGATGCCGCTGCCGATCATGCTGGCGCACCGGCTGGCCCGCAGGCTGTCCGAGGTCCGCCGCTCGGGCATGGTGCCCTACCTGCGGCCCGACGGCAAGACCCAGGTCACCATCGAGTACGCGGGCGACAAGCCGGTGCGGCTCGACACCGTGGTGGTTTCCTCGCAGCACGCGCCCGACATCAACCTCAAGGAACTGCTCGCCCCGGACATCCGCGACTACGTCGTGGAGCCGGTGCTGGCCGAGGCCGGCATCGACACCGAGGGCTTCCGGCTGCTGGTCAACCCCACCGGCAGGTTCGAGGTCGGCGGCCCGATGGGCGACGCGGGCCTCACCGGCCGGAAGATCATCATCGACACCTACGGCGGCATGTCGCGGCACGGCGGCGGCGCGTTCTCCGGCAAGGACCCGTCCAAGGTGGACCGCAGCGCCGCGTACGCGATGCGCTGGGTGGCCAAGAACGTGGTGGCGGCCGGGCTCGCGGACCGGTGCGAGGCGCAGGTCGCCTATGCCATCGGCAAGGCGACGCCGGTCGGGCTGTTCGTCGAGTGCTTCGGCACCGAGAAGGTGCCGGTGGAGCGGATCCAGGACGCCGTCGGCCAGGTCTTCGATCTGCGGCCGCGCGCCATCATCTACGAGCTGGACCTGCTCCGGGCGATCTACGCGCAAACCGCCGCGTACGGGCACTTCGGCCGTACCGAGCCCGACTTCACCTGGGAGCGAACCGACCGCGCCGAGGCGCTCAGGGCCGCCGCGGGCATGTAACCGTGTAACCTACGCCGCGTGGCGCACGGCTCGAGGAAGCAGGGCCCCAAGCAGCAGGCTCCCAGTGAGCGGCTGCCGGTTGCCCGCGTGGCCGTGGACATTTCGCTCGCCCACCTGGACCGGCCGTTCGACTACCTGGTGCCGGCCAGGTATGACGAGCAGGCCGTGCCCGGCTGCCGGGTCCGGGTCCGCTTCGCCGGCCAGCTGATGGACGGCTACCTGCTGGAACGCGCCGAGACCAGCGAGCATCAGGGCAGGCTCGCCTACCTGGACCGGGTGGTCTCGCCCGAGCCGGTGCTCGCGCCGGAGATCGCCGGCCTGGCCCGGGCCGTGGCCGACCGGTACGCGGGGACGTTCGCCGACGTACTCCGGCTCGCCATCCCGCCACGGCACGCCAGCGTGGAGAAGCAGACCGCCGCTGCCGCCTCTCCCGCCGAGGCTCGCGTGGCTGGCTCGCCCGGGCCCGGCCCGCCCGAGCCCGGCTCGTGGCGGCGCTACCCGGCGGGCGAGGCGTTCCTGCACGCGCTGTCTTCAGGCCGGCCAGTCCGGGCCGCGTGGTCGGCGCTGCCCGGACCGGACTGGCCGGCCGAGATCGCCATCGCTGCCGCGGCCACGGCGGCCGCCGGACGCGGCACGGTCATCGTCGTCCCTGACGCCAAGGACCTGGCCAGGATGGGCGAGGCACTGTCACGCACGGGCGTCAACCACGTCACGCTGGCCGCGGACCTCGGTCCCGCCGAACGCTACCGCCGCTGGCTCGCGGTCCGCCGCGGCGCCGTGACCACGGTGGCCGGCACCAGGGCCGCGATGTTCGCCCCCGTCGCCGACCTCGGCCTGGTCGTGTTGTGGGACGACGGTGACGACCTGCACGCCGAACCGCGCGCGCCGTATCCGCACGCCCGTGAGGTACTCGCGCTGCGCGCGCACCGGGCCAAGGCCGCGGCCCTGATCGGCGGATTCTCCCGTACCGCGGAACTGACCCAGCTGGTCGCGAGCGGCTGGGCCAGGCCGTTGGGGCCCGGCCAGCGCGAGCTGCGCCGGACCCAGCCCAGGATCGCCGCCGCCTGGGGGAGCGTCACCGACGACACCGAACTGGCCAGGGACGCGGCCGCGCTGAGCGCGAGACTGCCCAGCCTGGCGCTGCGCACCGCCCGCGAGGCGCTGCGCGGCGACACGGCCGGGCCGGTCCTGGTCCAGGTGCCACGGCGCGGGTACCTGGCCGCCTTCGCCTGCGGGCGCTGCCGCGCGCAGGCCCGCTGCCAGATCTGCCACGGACCGCTGCGCATCACCGGGTCGCGCGAGATCCCGGAGTGCGGCTGGTGCGGCTCCCTGGCGGCCGGCTGGACCTGCCAGAACTGCGGCGGTACGACGGTCCGTGCCCTGGTCACCGGCGCCGCCCGCACCGCGGAAGAACTCGGCCGTGCGTTCCCCTCCATTCCGGTGCGCACCTCGGGTGGCTCGCAGGTGCTGGCCGCGATCCCGGACGAGCCTTCACTGGTGATAGCCACTCCCGGCGCGGAACCGGTCGCCTCCGGTGGCTACGCCGCGGGGCTGCTGCTCGACGGCTGGGCGCTGCTCGGCCGTCCGAGCCTGCGCGCCGCCGAGGAGACGCTGCGCCGCTGGCTCAACGCCGCCGCGCTCATCCGCTCCGCCGCGCCCGTCGTGGTCCTCGCCGAGGCCGGGCTGCCCGCCGTGCAAGCCCTGATCGGCTGGAACCCCGTCGTCTTCTCAGAACGCGAGCTGGCTGAACGCGCGGAGCTGGGATTCCCGCCCGCGGTGCGGATGGCCGAGGTCAGCGGTGCGGCCGATGTCCTGGCGGACTTCCTGCTCACCGCCGCGCTGCCGGCCGGTGCCGAGGTGCTCGGCCCGGTGCCCGCCGCCGACGACGCCGAGCGCGCCCTGATCAGGATCGACCGTGAGCATGGGCCGGAGCTGGCCCGCGCGCTGCACGCCGCCCAGGCCGGGCGCAGCGCGCGGAAGGAGGGCGGCGGGATCCGCGTTCAGCTCGATCCGGCCGAGGTCGTATGACGGATAGACTTGGGGCATGAGCGTGAAGCCCATTCGCCTGTTTGGCGACCCGGTACTGAGGACGCCGGCCGAGCCTGTCCGTGACTTCGACGCAGAGCTGCGCAGGCTGGTGAAGGA
The DNA here is from genome assembly GCA_036490795.1 of Streptosporangiaceae bacterium. GTDB lineage: Bacteria > Actinomycetota > Actinomycetes > Streptosporangiales > Streptosporangiaceae > JAFARZ01. Next base: position 3,359 of record DASXDG010000059.1, on the reverse strand, counting down.
CCTGACCGAGACCATGCTGGACGCGCCTGGCGTCGGCCTCGCCGCCCCGCAGATCGGCGTCGGCCTCCGGGTTTTCACGTACCACGTGGACGACCACGAGCCCGGACACCTGATCAACCCGGTGCTCGACCTGTCCGCGGAGACCGACGAGGACGACGAGGGCTGCCTGTCGTTCCCCGGCCTCGTGTACCCGGTCGAGCGGGCCTGGGGAGTCGTGGCCAAGGGCTTCAACATGCACGGTGACCCGATCACGGTAGAAGGCACCGAACTGCTAGCGCGCTGCGTCCAGCACGAGACCGACCACCTGGACGGCATCTTGTTCATCGACCGGATGGACCCCAAGCAGCGCAAGCAAGCGATGAAGGCCATCCGCGAAGCGGAATGGTGGGGCGACCCCATCCCGAAGGTCAAGCTGTCCCCCCACGAGACCCTAGGCCAGGCCCTGTAGGCGGGTTACGCCGCGGGTCCATCGGAGTGCTGCCCGCGCGTGGTGATTTTGCCCCGTTTTGTGCGTGCGGGTGGTCATCAGGATGGCTCACGCGGTCGCCGGCGGACCGGGCGATGAACGCGGCCGTTGGGCGGCGCAAGGGCGCCGTGAGCCTAGACTGGGGCGGCACATCGATCCGTTACCGTCAGCGACCGGGGGGAGAGGGGCATCATGCGCCTAGTGTTCGCGGGTACGCCGCAGACAGCCGTCCCCTCGCTGGAGGCGCTGCTCGCCTCCAGGCATGAGGTGGTCGCGGTCGTGACCCGGCCCGACGCGCCAGCCGGGCGGGGCCAGCACACAGAACGCGGTCCGGTCGCGCTTCGCGCGGAGGAAGCGGGCCTGGAGATCCTCACCCCGCGACGGCCGCGCGAACCGGAGTTCCTTGACCGGCTGCGGGAGATCGGACCCGACTGCTGCCCGGTTGTCGCGTACGGCGCGCTGCTCCCGCAGGCCGCGCTGGACATCCCCGCGCACGGCTGGGTCAACCTGCATTTCTCGCTGCTGCCCGCATGGCGGGGTGCGGCGCCGGTGCAGTTCGCGATCATGCACGGCGACGACGTCACCGGCGCGACCACATTCGAGATCGTCGCCGCGCTCGACGCCGGCCCGGTGTACGGAGTGCTGACCGAGCCGATCCGGCCGGACGACACCAGCGGCACCTTGCTGGACCGCCTCGCCGTCGCGGGCGCTGCGCTGCTGGTCGCGACCATGGACGGCATCGAGGACGGCAAGCTCAAGGCGGTGCCCCAGCCGGACGAGGGCATCAGCACGACGCAGAAGATCACGGTCGCGGACGCCCAGGTCGACTGGACACGTCCGGCGCATGTGATCGACCGGCTGATCCGCGCCTGCACACCCGATCCCGGCTCGTGGACCGCGTTCGGCGAGGCCCGCATCAAGCTGGGGCCGGTGACCATCGAGGACCGTGCGCCGCTGACGCCCGGCGAGGTGCACGTCGAGAAGAAGGGCGTGTACGTCGGCACCAGCACCAAGCCGGTCCGCCTGGGCGAGGTGCAGGCGCCAGGCAAGCGCGGCATGCCGGCCACGGACTGGGCGCGCGGCCTGCGGGCCGGCCACGTGCGGTTCGGCTGATGGCGGCAAAACCCGAGCCGGCTCGCGGCGCGCACAAGGGCCCGCGCCGGGAGGGCCAGGGGGCGCCCGGCGCGAATCGGGCGGGTGCTCAGCGTGGGCCAGGGCCGGGCCAGCAGCGCGGCTCCGCGCGCGGGCGGCAGCGGACCGATCCGGCCCGGAGGGTGGCGTTCGATGTGCTGCGCGCCGTCGCGGAGCGGGATTCGTACGCCAACCTGCTGCTCCCGTCGCTGCTGCACGAGCGCGGCATCACCGGGCGGGACGCGGCGCTGGCCACGGAGCTCACCTACGGCACGCTGCGCGGCATGGGCACCTACGACGCGATCCTCGGCGCCTGCAGCGACCGGGACGACCTGGATCCGCCGGTGCGGGACATCCTGCGCCTGGGCGCGCACCAGCTGCTGGCCACCAGGATCGGCAGCCACGCGGCGGTCGCGACCTCCGTCGACCTGGCCAAGGATGTGTGCGGGCTGCGCCCGTCCGGTTTCGTCAACGCGGTGCTGCGCCGCGTCTCGACCCGTGACCTGGACGCGTGGACCGAACTCGTCGCGCCGCGGCGTTCCGCCGACGAGGCCAGCTACCTGTCGGTCACGTGCAGCTATCCGCGGTGGATCGTGGAGGCCTTCCACGACGCGCTCGGGGAGTCCGGCTACGCCGAGACCGAGCAGGCCCTAGCCGCGGGCAACGAGCGACCCGACGTCGTGCTCGCCGTCCTCGGCGGGGCACCGGCCGACCTGCGGGCACCGGCCGACCTGCGGGCACCGTCAGGCGAAGGGGCGCTCGTCGTTGGCGGCGAACCTACGCGCTGGTCGCCGTTCGGGTTGCGGCTGTCCGCTGGCGGCGACCCATCGGCACTCATCGCCACCGGCCGCGCCGCCGCCCAGGACGAGGCCAGCCAGCTCGTCGCCCTCGCCCTCTCCCAGGTCCCGCTCACCGGCGAAGCGCTCCCCGGCGAAGGCGAGGTCGACGCGGGAACGGGGCCGGACCGCCGCTGGCTGGACATGTGCGCCGGACCCGGCGGCAAGGCCCGCCTGCTGAGCTACCTCGCCGTCGGCCGGGACGGGCACCTGGCCGCCGCGGAATACCGGCCGCACCGCGCCAAGCGCGTCCAGGAGGCCCTGTCGCGGACCGCCACGGCCGTGCAGGCGATGGCGGGTGGTAACACCGCCGTCCTGGTGGCCGACGGCCTGCGGGCCGCATGGCGGCCGCAGGCCTTCGACCGCGTCCTCGCCGACGTCCCGTGCAGTGGCCTGGGTTCACTGCGCCGGCGCCCGGAGGCGCGCTGGCGCAAGACCCCCGCTGACATTCCCGAGCTGGCCGCTCTCCAGCGCGGGCTGCTCAATTCCGCGATCGACTCGGTCCGCCCTGGCGGAGTCGTCGCCTACGTCACCTGTTCCCCGCATCTGGCCGAAACCCACGAAGTCGTGGCCGCCATCACCGGCGCCCGCTCCGACGTCGTGGTCCTCGACGCCCCTGCTGTTATGACAGATATCCCGGGTCTTGCCTCACCGCACGACCCCCGCCTGGCCCAGTTCTGGCCGCACAGGCACGGTACAGACGCGATGTTCCTCGCCCTGCTCAGGCGCGGGTGAGGGCCTTCTTCCTGCCGAGCTTGCCGTGCCCGATGTCGGCCTGCTGGCCCTTGGCGTAGCCGTCGCGGTAGCCGTTGCCTGAGTAGGTGATCCTGGCTTTGCGGGTGACCGGGTAGGCGTCGTTGACGTTGCGGCGGATGACGACGGAGCGGTCGGCCAGGACCAGGGCGGTGCTGGGGCCGTCGTGTCCG
>DASXDG010000058.1:0-26104 GCA_036490795.1 Streptosporangiaceae bacterium | reverse complement strand
GGCGATGGCCGGCGCGCTGGACATCCTGCGCCCGCTGCTGGCCGAGACCGGCGCCGAGACCATCGGCAAGATCGTCATGGGCACGGTCAAGGGCGACGTGCACGACATCGGCAAGAACCTGGTGAACATCATGTTCGAGGGTGCCGGGTTCGAGGTCATCGACCTGGGCGTGCAGGTGGCCCCGGAGAAGTTCATCTCCGCGATCCAGGAGCACAAGCCGGACATCGTCGGCTTCTCCGCGTTCCTCACCACGACCATGCCGATGTTCAAGGCCAACATCAACGCGCTGACTAAGTCCGGTCTGCGTGACCAGGTGATCGTGATGGTCGGCGGCGCACCGGTCACCCAGGAGTACGCCGATGTGGTGGGCGCCGACGGCTACGCGGCAGACGCGTCCGCCGCCGTGGTCAAGGCCAAGGAGCTGCTCGCCAAGCGGAGGACGGCGGTGAACGCGTAGTGCACACCGTACTGTCGTCGGCGACCAGGACCGTCACGATCGGGGACGACCAGCCGTTCGCGATCATCGGCGAGCGGATCAACCCGACCGGTCGCAAGATCTTCCAGCTGCAACTGCGCAACGGCGACCTGTCCCGGATCGAGGTCGACGTCAAGGAACAGGCCGACGGCGGTGCCATGCTGCTCGACGTCAACATGGGCGCGCCGCTCGCCGACGAGACCGAGCTCATGACGTCGGCGGTGAAGCTGATTCAGCGGCTGACAGATCTCCCCCTGGTCATCGACTCGTCAATCGTCGAGGTCCTGGAAGCCGGCCTGCGAGCGTACGAAGGCAAGGCGCTGGTCAACTCGGTCACCGCCGAGGACGAGCGGCTGGACGAGATTCTCCCGCTGGTCAAGCGCTACAACGCCGCCGTCATCGGGCTGCCCAATGACGAAGAGGAGATCCCGGAAGCACCGGAACGCAGGCTGGAGCTGACCCGCAAGCTCATCCATGTCGCCACCGAAAAGTACGGGATCGATATCAGCGACATCGTGATCGACCCGCTCGCGATGCCGGTGGGCGCCGATACCCTGCACCCGACCCGGACGCTGGAGACGATCGCGCTGATCAAGCAGGAGTTCGGCGTGAACATGACGCTGGGCGCGTCCAACGTGTCGTTCGGCATGCCGGACCGGCACACGATCGGCGCCACGTTCCTCCCGGTCGCGATGAGCCACGGTCTGACCAGCGCGATCATGGACGCGCGTACCCCGCAGATCGTCCGCTCGGTGAAGGCGGCGGACCTCGTGCTCGGCCGGGATGACTGGGGGGCCAACTGGATCGCGGCCTTCCGAGCCCAGCAGTGACCCTCTCACCAGAAGACAACGCGGGGCCGGTACGGGTGAACCTGGTCTTCAACGAGAAGGCCGTGCGGGTTCCCTACGGCGTGACGATGTTCGACGCGGCCAGCTGGAACGGCATCGCGATCGACTCGACCTGCGGCGGCCACGGCACCTGCAAGAAGTGCCGGATCAGGATCGATGCGGATCCGCCTACCCCGACCAGCCTGGACATCCGGGCGTACACCGCCGACGAACTCAAGCAAGGCTGGCGGCTCGCCTGCCGCACGACCGCGGTGAAGGACACCACGATCGAGGTGCCGCCGCTGACCACCAGGCCGAAGGCGGCCACGGTCGGCGTCGGCCGTCAGGTCATCCTGCGCCCGGCGGTGATCAAGCGGTACCTGGAGCTTGCCGAACCGGACCTCAGCGACCAGGTCACCGACATCGAGCGGATCCTGCGCGAACTGGACGACCTGGAACCACGCGCCGAACTGTCCGTGCTGCGCGGACTCGGCAAGATCCTGCGGGACAACGACTGGAAGGTCACCGCGGTCGTCGTCGATGACGTGCTCATCGCGGTCGAGCCCGGCGACACCACCGAACGCAGGTACGGCATCGCGTTCGACCTCGGCACCACCACCGTGGTCGCCACGCTGCTCGACCTGGCCACGGGCACGCCGCTCGCCGTCGCTTCGATGCTGAACAAGCAGCAGCCGTTCGGCGCGGACGTGATCACCAGGATCAGCGCGACGATGATGGACGCCGGCGCGCTGGACAAGCTGTGCCAGCTGGCTCGCGAGACGCTCGCGGAACTCGCCGCCGAGGTGTGTGCGGCTGGGAACGTGCGGCCGGCGGATGTATACGAGCTCGCAGTGGCGGGCAACGCGACGATGGCGCACATCGCGCTCGGCATCGACCCCGAGCCGCTCGGCATGGCGCCGTTCATCATGGCCACCCGGCTGTACCCGGAGATCCTCGCGTCCGACCTCGGGGTCACGGCGCACGAAAGGGCGCGGGCGTTCGTGTTTCCCGCGTTCGGCGCCTATGTCGGCGGTGACATCACCGCGGGCCTGCTGGCCAGCGGCATGGACCGCGACTCGCGGGTCCGCCTGTTCGTGGACATCGGCACTAACTGCGAGATCGTCCTGGGCAACCGGGACTGGCTGCTGGCCACCGCCGCACCGGCCGGCCCGGCGTTCGAGGGTGCCGCGATCCGCTGCGGGATGCGCGCGGCGGACGGCGCGATCGAGGTGGTCACGATGACCCCCGACTCGCTTGAGCTGAAGGTCATCGGCGACGTGCCGCCCGCGGGGCTGTGCGGTTCCGGCCTGGTCGACGCCGTGACCGGGATGGTCCGGCTCGGACTCCTCGACGACTCGGGGCGATTCGTGCCGCCGGAAGTGGCCGCGGAGAAGGCACCGGGACTGGCCGGCCGGCTGACGTACGTCGGTAAGGAACGCGTGTTCACCCTTACCGACGACATCTACCTCTCTCAGCGCGACGTCCGCGAGCTGCAGTTCGCCAAGGCGGCGATCGCCACTGGCTGGCGCATCCTGCTGGAAGAGGCGGGGCTGACCGAACGCGACGTGCAGCAGGTCCTGCTGGCCGGCTCGTTCGGCAGCTACCTGTCGCCGTCGTCCGCGATCCGGATCGGCCTGGTGCCCAAGGTCCCGGTCATGCGCGTCGTCTCGGCCGGCAACGTGGCCGGTGAGGGCGCGAAGATGGCGCTGCTCAGCCTGCGCGAGCGGGCCGGCGGCCTGGCGCTGCTGGAGGAGGTGAAGTATGTCGAGCTCTCCGATCGCGCCGACTTCAACGACCGCTTCGTCGACCAGCTCGCCTTCCCGGGGGGGTAGCGGGGTCGTCCCCCCTGATCAGCACGGCCCGGGGCTTGAGGTTATTGCCTGCGGGGCCATCGGCGGCCACGTGCGGGAGATCATCGAGCGCCGCGGCTGGCCGGTCGCCGTCCGGACCCTGCCCGCCGTACTGCACAACCGTCCTGCGCAGATCACTGTCCTGGCAGAACAAGCAGTGGTGCGTGCGCTGGCTGCCGGCGCCTCGGTAGCACTTGCCTACGCCGACTGCGGGACTTACGGCGGGCTCGACGAGGTGTGCCGCCGGTACAACGTCGCCCGGCTCCCCGGCTTGCACTGCTACGACCTGTTCGCCGGGCCGTCCCGCATCCAGGAGCTGTTCGACGCCGAGCCGGGCACGTACGTGCTCACCGACTTCCTGCTCCGCGGCTTCGGCCGGCTGGTGCTGGAATCGCTGGGGCTGGACCGGCACCCGGAACTGTGGCCGGACTACTTCGGGCACTACACCCGGCTGGTCTGGCTCGCGCAGGAGCCCGCGCCCGCGCTGGAGCGTGCCGCGGCACGGATAGCGGATCTGTTCGGTCTTCCGCTGACCCGGGTGGACACCGGGGTCAGCCGGCTGGAACGCGAACTGGAACGGCTGGTGCCGGCATGAAGATCCGCTTCGAGGTGATCCCTGGCAAGAACACCGAGGACTCCGTGCGTGAGTGGGTGCCGGCCGGGTCCACGGTGACCGTGACCGCGTCCGCGGTGAAGGGGCTGGAACCCACGATCGACCTGGCGGTCAAGCTGGCCGGTCACGGGTACACCGTGGTGCCGCACCTGGCGGCGCGCTCGGTGGGTGACGACGAGCATCTTTCGGCCATCATCACGCGGCTGAAGGACGCCGGCATCGACGACGTGTTCGTCCCCGGCGGTGACGCGACGCAGCCGGCCGGCCGGTTCGACAGCGCGCTCCCGCTGCTGGAACGGCTCACCGAGCTGGGCTCGCCGTTCCGCGCAGTCGGCATCACCGGCTACCCGGAGCGCCACCCGAAGATCCACGACGACATCACCATCCAGGCGATGTGGGACAAGCGGCGGCACGCCACGTACATCGTGTCGAACGTCTGCTTCGACCCGGCGGCCCTCGGCGCGTGGATCACCAGGATCCGGGCCCGCGGCGTCACGCTGCCGCTGTACGTCGGCCTGGCCGGCCCCGCCGAACGCACCCGCCTGCTGAAGATGGCCGCGATCTCCGGCGCCACCGAGTCGGCCCGGTTAATCACCAGGCATCCCGGCTGGGTGCTGCGCTTCTGGGTGCCCGGCGGATACAGCCCGGACCGCTTCCTCGACCGCGCCTCACCCGTCCTCGCCGACCCGGCGGCGGGCGTGGCCGGGCTGCACCTGTTCACGTTCAACCAGCTCCAGGCGTGTGCCGAATGGTCCGCTCCCCTACGAGACAAGACGGATATTTCACAATGAGCGATACTCCATCCCGCGCCAGTGCCGTGATCATCGGCGCCGGCATTGTCGGCAACAGCCTGGTGCATCACCTGGCCCTGCTTGGCTGGCGCGACCTCGTCCTGGTGGACAAGGGCCCGATGCCGAACCCGGGCGGCTCCACCGGTCACGCGTCGAACTTCATCTTCCCCATCGAGTACTCCAAGATGATGTTCGAGCTGACCCGGGACAGCACCGAGCAGTACCAGGAGCTCGGCGTGTTCACCCAGAGCGGTGGCATCGAGGTCGCGCGGACGCCGGAGCGGATGATCGAGTTGCGCAGACGCTGCACGATGGCGAAGGCGTGGGGCATCCCCGCGTCGGTGATCACGCCGGCCGAGGTGCGCAAGCTGGTGCCGTACCTGGATGACTCGGTGATTATCGGCGGCGGCTACTTCCCCACCGTCGGCGTCGTCGACTCGCTGCGGGCCGGCACGCTCATGCGTGAGCGGGCGGTTTCTTCCGGTGCGCTGACCGTGCTGGCCAGCACGGAAGTCTTTGACATCGACGTGGCCGACGGCCAGATCACCGGCGTCGTTACCAGTGCCGGGCGGATCGAGACCGACAACGTGGTGATCTGCTGCGGGGTCTGGTCGCCGCGGATCGCCCGGATGGCCGGGGCACGGATGGCGCTCACGCCGTGCGTGCACCAGATGATCAGCGTCGGCCCGATAGCGCTGTTCGCCGACACTCCCGGCGAGATCTCGTACCCGATCGTGCGCGACGTGGACACCAACATGTACGAGCGCCAGCACGGCGGCGACATGGAGGTCGGCTCCTACGCGCACCGCCCGATCATCGTGCCGCCCGACGACATCCCCTCGATCGAGGAGTCGGCGCTGTCCCCCACCGAGCTGCCGTTCACCCAGGACGACTTCGACCCGCAGCTCGCCGAGGCGCTCGAGCTCATGCCGGAACTGCTCGGTGACGAGAAGGCGGGCATCAGGTACGCGATCAACGGCCTGATCTCGATGACCCCCGACGGGCACCCGATCCTCGGCGAGATGCCGGAGGCCCGCGGGCTGTGGTCCGCCGCCGCCTCCTGGATCAAGGAAGGCCCCGGCTGCGGCCGCGCGGTCGCCGAGCTGATGTCGGGCAAGGTCCCGGCCGTCGACGTCTTCGAGGCCAACGCGGCCCGGTTCTGGTCCCACCAGACGACGGTCCAGCACGTCGAGGCCAGGGCGGATGAGGCCTTCAACAAGATGTACGGCATCGTGCACCCGGCCGAGCAGTGGGAATCGGTCCGGCCGCAGCGGGTCAGCCCGATGTACGCCCGCGAACGCGACCTCGGGGCGGTGTTCTACGAGACGGCCGGCTGGGAACGGCCGTTCTGGTACGAGTCGAACTCCGGCCTGCTGGAAAAGTACGCGGGCCAGCTGATGGAGCGGCCCGCCGAGTGGGAGTCCCGCTGGTGGTCGCCGATCATCAACGCCGAGCACCTGGCGATGCGGGAGACCTGCGCGCTGGTCGACCTGTCCGCGTTCACCGTCCTCGACGTGACCGGACCTGGCGCGCTCGCCACCATGGCGAACCTGGCGGTCGCGCAGCTCGACGTGCCCGCCGGCCGGGTCGTGTACACCTCCTTCCTCGATGAGAACGGCGGTTTCGTCGCGGACCTGACCGTGATGAGGCTGGCGCACGACCGGTTCCGCGTGGTCACCGGCGGCGCGACCGGCCGGTCCGACTTCAAGTGGATCTCCGACCACCTGGTGGGGGAAACCGCGGTCGCTGACGTCACCGGCGCGTGGACCACGATCGGCCTGTGGGGGCCGAACGCGCGGGCCGTGCTGTCCGCGCTCACCTCGGCGGACGTCTCGCACGAGGGCTTCACGTTCGGCACCTGCCGGGAGATCGAGGTCGGCAGCACGGTCGTGCTCGCGTCCCGCATCTCCTACGTCGGTGAGCTCGGCTGGGAGCTATACGTGCCGATCGAGCAGGGCGGCAAGGTGTGGGACGCGCTGTGGGAGGCGGGTCAGGCGCACGGCCTGATCCCGGCCGGCATCGGCGTGTACGGCACCACCGGCCGCCTGGAGAAGGGCTACCGCGCGTTCGGCGCCGAACTGACCCAGGAGTACACGCTGGTCGAAGCCGGCCTGACCCGGCCGAAGGTCAAGTCGCAGGACTTCATCGGCAAGCAGGCCTACCTGCGCCAGCGGGACGAGCAGCCGTGCGCGGTGCTGTGCACGCTGACCGTCGACTCGTGCGAGTCCGCGGACGGGACGCTCAGGTACATGCTCGGCAAGGAGCCGATCCTGTCGCTGGCCGGCGAGCGGCTGGTCGACGCCAAGGGCAGGCCGTCGTACGTGACCAGCGCCGGGTCCGGCCCCTCCGTCGGCAAGCACCTGCTGATGGCCTACCTGCCCGCCGATGTCGCGGTGGAGGGAACGCCGCTGCTGGTCGAGTACATGGCCGAGCAGTTCCCGGTGACGGTGGCCAGGGCGTCGTCGGCACCGCTGTTCGACCAGGACAACTCCCGGATCCGGAGCTGACATGGACATTCTCGTTTGCGTCAAGCGGGTGCCCACCGTGGGCGGCAAGATCACGCTGACCGAGGACGGGCAGGACGTGGACACGCGCATGTCCGGGTTCACGGTCAGCCCGCACGAGGAATGCGCGGTCGAAGAGGCCGTGCAGATCACCGAGCGCCTCGGCGGCACGGTCTCGGTGCTCACCCTGGGCGCCGAGGTGGCGATCGAGCAGCTCCGCGACGCGCTGGCGCTCGGCGCCGGACGCGCGGTGCTGCTGGAGACCGACGGCCGTGAGTACGGGCCGATCGCGACCGCGGAAGCGATCGCCGCCGAGGTCAGGTCGGGCGGCTACGGCCTGGTCCTGCTCGGCAACGAGGCGTCGGACACCGGCGACTACCAGGTCGGCATCCGGGTCGCGCACCTGCTCGGCTGGCCGGTAGCGACCGGCATCAAGAAGCTCGGCATCACCCCCACCTCCCTGGCCGCCAGCCGGGAGTACCGGGGCGTCGAAGAAACCTTCACGCTGCCGCTGCCGGCCGTGGTCACCGTCAAGGAAGGCATCAACCTGCCGCGCTACCCGTCACTGCCCGGCCGGCTACGCGCCAAGCGGGCGGCGGTTGAGCGGACCGAGGTCGAATGGCAGGCCGAGGGCCTGCGCAAGGAACGGCTGCGGGTGCCAGAGACGATCAAGCACCAGGCAGAAGTTCTCGGCAACGGCGTAGACGCGGTCCCTGACCTGGTCCGCGTCCTGGACGAACTGGGGATCGCGTAGATGACAGTGCTGACTCCGGAGGGGACGACCCCCCCGAACTCCTCCGCCGCTTCGCGGCGGGCGCTGGTCCTGATCGAGCTGGACGGTTCCTCCGGCGAGCCGATCGACGCGTCGCTGCGCGCGGCGGGTCTGGCTCGGTCCCTCGGCCCGGTAAGCGCCGTGGTCTTCGGCGACGGCGCGGTTTTCGAGGGCGGCGCGGTTTTGGAGGGCGGCGCGGTTTTGGAGGGCGGCCCGGTTTTCGAGAGCGGCGCGCCCTCGGGTCTTGGCGCCACCGATGTGTACCTGGTCGAGCCGTCTTCGGTGGAGGGGTACGCGCCGGTGGCATGGGCGCGGGTGCTGGTCGGCCTGATGGCGGAAACCGGTGCGTCCGCCGTCCTCGCCGCCGGCACCGACCGCGGCAACGAGGTGATGGCGCACCTGGGCGCGATCACCGGCCTGCCGATGGCCGCGAACTGCGTGACGGTGTCCCAGGAGGGACCGGCGCACCGTCTGGTGCGGCAGCGCTGGGCTGGGCTGTTGCTGGAGGACGCGGTCCTCGAGGCGCCGGTCGCCCTGCTGACCGTCGCTTCCGACGCAATTGCGGAAAGCGTCCCCGCGGGGACGCTTTCCGCGACTGCGGACACATCATCGGCCGGCCCGACCGTCCACGTTCACAAGCCCGACCTGGCCGAAGCCGACCTGGCCGTCCGCGCGGCGGAGTCGGCGGCGGGCGCCGGCGGCGTCTCGCTGGCCTCAGCGCGCGTCGTGGTCGGCGGCGGCCGTGGCGTCGGCGGCCCGGATGGCTTCGCCCCGCTGGAGGAACTGGCCAGTCTGCTCGGCGGCGTGGTCGGCGTGTCCCGCGTGGTCACCTCGGAGGGCTGGCGCCCGCATCGCCAGCAGGTCGGCCAGACCGGCACCAAGATCACCCCGGAGCTGTACCTGGCCTGCGGCATCAGCGGCGCGATCCAGCACATCGCCGGCTGCGCGGGCGCCAAGCACATCATCGCGATCAACACCGACCCCGGCGCCCCGATCCTGGCCCACGCCGACTACGCGGTGATCGGCGACCTGCACCAGGTGGTTCCCGCTCTGGTAGCCGCCCTCCGCGACCGCTCCTGACCGCGTCATTGCCGCGCGTGCTACGGCGCGCGCCCCCGTTATGCCACCGTCCTCGTCACGGCGCGCGCGGCGGCGCCATCAACGCGGAAATAAAGTCCTGCACGGTAGAAAAGGTTGCTCTCCGCAAGGTTTTTTACCGTGTTGGAGCGATCTTCCGCGCAGATCAGGCCCCGCGGGCAACGTGGCGGAGCCAGGACAGGCAACGTGGCGGAGCCAGGACGGGCAAACGCGCCCGGGCCTGGAAAGAGGGGTTTTGGTCTGGTTATGGCGCCCCAGCCGGGCGTGGTAGGTTCGGGCAGCGTGCAGACGTCGCTCGCTTCCGGTCGGGAATCGCGAGTGCCCGATGGTCAGGTGAGGCCCGCGTTCGGTCCGATCGGCCGGGCGCTCGCGCCCCTTTTCCCTGAGACACCGCTCCCTGAAACACCGCTCCCTGAAACACCGCAGAGGCAAGCCGCGACGCGACGCTGGCTGATCGCCGGCGCTTACCTGGTCTGCCTGTTCGCGGGGGCTGCGGTAAGCCTGGCCCGTTATGTCGGCAACCCGCCATGGCAGACCATTTACGCCGAAGACAAGCCGGTGTATCTGGTGGAGGCGCTGGCGCATCCGTGGCGGAGCATGTTCGACCCGTACGCCGGTTACCTCCAGCTTTTGCCGCGTGCCATCGGGCAACTGGTATCGCTGCTGCCGTTGCGCGACGCCGCGGCCGGCTTCGCGGTCAGCGGCGCGCTGGTCACGTCCGCCTGCGCCCTGTTCATCTTCGGTGTGAGCACGGGACATGTCCGCCATCCGCTCATGCGCGGCCTGCTCGCGCTGTCGGTCCTGCTGCTGCCGGTGGCGCTGCTGCAGATCGCCAACAGCGGGGTGAACACGCCGTGGTACCTGCTCATGGCGCTATTCTGGGCGCTGCTGTGGCGGCCGGCGTCGGCCTGGGCGATGATCCTCGCGGCGGTCGTCGGATTCGCGGCCGCCTCGTCCAACATCACGGCGGTCGTGTTCGCCGTCCTGGTCGTCGCCAGGGTGATCGCGCTCCCGCGCGTGCGCGAGCACGCCGTGACCGCGGGCTGGCTGGCGGGCTGCCTGCTGCAGTTGCCCTACTTCCTGCACTCGGGCACGTCCTCGTCGTCACGGCTGTCCCAGCTCGCGACGCCCGGCCAGAGCACCACCTTCTACGGCCACGACGTGGTGCTGCCCGCCTTCGGCTGGCACCTGTCCTGGCTGCTGCGGGACTGGTGGGACCGGAACTACGCGCTGCTGCTGATCGGCGGGCTGCTTGCCATCGCCGTCGTGGTCATCCTGGTCACCGGGATCGCGCGGGTCCGCGCTTTTACCGTGGCGGCGCTCGTGTTCGGCTACGTGTTCGCGGTGTTCGCCGCGACGGTCACCTACTGGGTGACGATCAACGGAGTCAAGCCGGACACCGAGCCGGGTGCGCGCTACACCTGCCTGCCTATCCTGCTCATCACCGCGGTCTTGATCGTCGCGGTGGATGCCAGGTTCACGGACCACGGGCTGCGCCGCCCGGTCGGCGTCGCCGCCGCCGTCGCGCTGGTCGCTGTGCTCTGCGCCGGATGGATACCGGACTTCCGCTACACGGGCGGGCGCACCACGGCGCCGCTGTGGGGGCCGGTAGCGACCCGCTGGCTGGATTCCTGCCGGCACTCCGACGCGTTCCGCTACTTCGACACATACGACAAGAACGCCGCCGGCAAGTACGTCACGCTGGTCATCCCCTGCTCCCGTCTGCGCGGCTAGGCTAAACAGCCGTCTCAATACAACTGTCTAATACATTTGTATAAATGGTCGGGTATGCTGGCCGTATGAGCCACCGTGAAGACTTGCTCGAGGGCGCGGTCCGCTGCCTGCGCGAAAAGGGCTACGCGAGAACCACCGCGCGCGACATCGTCAGCGCGTCGGGGACGAACCTGGCCTCGATCGGTTATCACTACGGCTCCACCGAGGCGCTGCTCAACGCCGCGGTGGTGCGGGCCATGGACGACTTCGGTGCCGAGATTGGCCGGTCGATGGCGGCGCTGACAGCCGAGGCCGAGGCCGGCGGCGGGGGTGCGGGTACGGTGCTGGAGCGGTTCGAGCGATTCTGGGAGCACACGATCGCCTCGTTCCAGGCGAATCCGGGCATCTGGCTGGCCACCTTCGACATATTCAGCGTCGCGATGCGCAATCCAGAGGTGCGGACCACCATCGCCGACGGCCTGGAGGACGGCCGCCAGCTATGGGCGCAGGCGATCTATAACGCCGACGAACAGAGGCGGGCCATCGGTTCGTTGCATCAGGCGATGCTCAGCGGGGTACTTGTGCAATGGCTGATGGATCCGGAACGGGCTCCGTCGGCCGCCGACCTGGCCCGCGCGCTACTGGCTATAACCAGCCACGTCGCTGCAGATCAGGCGAACTCAGGAGTGTGATCTTCGCGAAGATGGGAAGCTGTAGCTCCGATCATGTCGAATGAGAAGAACGGGGCACTGGTGGCGGAAACACCGCTATGGCCGGGGGATAGTTATCCGCTCGGGGCGACCTATGACGGCGCGGGAACAAACTTCGCGCTGTTCTCCGAAGTCGCGGAGCAGGTGGAGTTGTGCCTGTTCGATGACGGCGGAGAAGAGACCAGGGTCGCCCTGCACGAGGTCGACGGCTTCGTCTGGCACGGTTACCTGCCCGGCATTCAGCCCGGCCAGCGGTACGGCTACCGGGTACACGGCCCCTACGATCCGCCGGAAGGCGTCCGCTGCAACTCCGCCAAGCTGCTGCTTGACCCGTACGCGAAGGCAATCGAGGGGCGTGTCGACTGGGATCCCTCGGTTTTCTCTTACCCGTTCGGCCATCCCGACCGGTACCAGACCGCGGACTCCGCGCCGCACGTCCCGCTGTCCGTGGTGATCAACCCGTACTTCGACTGGGACCTGGACCGGCCGCCGCGAACTCCGTATCACCAGACGGTGATCTACGAGGCACACGTCCGCGGCCTCACCAAGCTGCATAGCGAGGTGCCTGAGGACCAGCGGGGCACCTACCTGGGCCTGTCCCACCCGGCGATCATCGATCACCTGCACGACCTCGGCGTCACCGCCATCGAGCTGATGCCGGTGCACCAGTTCGTCAATGACTCCCATCTGATCGAGCACGGCCTCTCCAACTACTGGGGCTACAACACCATCGGCTATTTCGCGCCGCACAACGAGTACTCGTCCGGTGGCGGCCGTGGTGAGCAGGTGCAGGAGTTCAAGACCATGGTCAGGACGATGCACCAGGCGGGGATCGAGGTGATCCTCGATGTCGTCTACAACCCCACGGCCGAAGGCAACCACCTCGGCCCGACGCTGTCCTTCCGCGGCATCGACAACGCCGCCTACTACCGCCTGGTCGACTCCGACTGGCGCTACTACATGGACACCACCGGCACCGGAAACAGCCTCAACGTCCGGCACCCGCACACCCTGCAGATGATCATGGACTCGCTGCGGTACTGGGTGATCGAGATGCACGTGGACGGGTTCCGTTTCGACCTCGCCTCCGCGCTCGCCCGCCAGTTCCACGAGGTGGACCGGCTGTCCGCGTTCTTCGACCTGGTCCAGCAGGATCCGGTGGTCTCGCAGGTCAAGCTCATCGCCGAGCCGTGGGACGTGGGCGACGGCGGTTACCAGGTGGGCAACTTCCCGCCGTTGTGGAGTGAGTGGAACGGGAAGTACCGGGACACGATCCGCGACATGTGGCGCGGCGAGCCGGCCACGGTGCCGGAGTTCGCCTCCCGGCTCACCGGCTCCAGCGACCTGTACCAGGCCGACTCGCGGCGCCCGGTGGCGAGCATCAACTTCGTCACCTGCCACGACGGCTTCACGCTGCGGGATCTGGTCAGCTACAACCGCAAGCACAACGAGGCGAACGGCGAGCAGAACAAGGACGGCACCGACGACAACCGGTCCTGGAACTGCGGCGCGGAAGGGCCGACGCCCGACCCGGCCGTCAATGACCTGCGCCAGCGGCAGAAGCGCAATTTCCTCACCACGCTGCTGCTGTCCCAGGGCGTGCCCATGCTGCTGGCCGGCGACGAGATGGGCCGTACGCAGCAGGGCAACAACAACGCGTACTGCCAGGACAACGAGATCTCCTGGGTTGACTGGGAGAACGCGGACGAGTCGTTCACCGCCTACGTCAGCTCCCTGATCAAGCTCAGGATCGAGCACCCGGCGTTCCGCCGCCGCAGGTTCTTCGACGGCGAGGCGATCGCCTGGTTCACGCCGACCGCCGAGCTGATGACCGGCGAGGACTGGGACGCCGGGTTCACCAAATCGCTCGCCGTCTACCTGAACGGCGACGAGATCACCGAGCCGGGCAGGCGCGGCGAGCAGATCAAGGACGACTCGTTCCTGCTCCTGATCAACGCCAGCGAGCTCGACCTGGAATTCACCGTCGTGCCCGCGGAATACGGCGAGCAATGGGACCGGGTGCTGGATACCGCGGATCCGAGCGTCCAGCGCGAGGCCGCGGAGCCGCTGAAGCCTGGTGACGAGGTCACCGTCGTCAGCCGCTCCCTGCAACTGCTGAGCCGCTGTGGCTGAGCGCCGCGCCCCGAGTTCCACCTACCGCCTCCAGCTCACCCCCGACTTCGGCTTCGCGGAGGCGGCGCGGCTGGCGGATTACCTCGCGGACCTCGGCGTCAGTCATGCCTACCTCTCCCCGATCCTGGCGGCGGTTCCGGGGTCAGGGCACGGCTACGACGTCACCGACCATTCGCGGGTCAGGGATGAACTCGGCGGCGAGGACGGCTTCCGGCACATGGCGGAACGGTTCGCCGAGCAATCGATCGGCGTGGTCGTCGACGTGGTGCCCAACCACATGGCGGTCCACCAGTCGAACCGTCAGCTCTGGGACGTCCTGGCCAACGGCCAGCAATCGCGGTACGCGCACTGGTTCGACATCGACTGGACCGCGCAGGACGGCAAGTTCCTGCTGCCGATCCTCGGCGATGACGGGCTGAGCGCGGTCACCGTGGACGGACCGGTCCTCCGCTATCACGACCACGTGTTCCCGCTGCGCGAGGGAAGCAGCCGTCCGGACGAGCAGCACTACCGCCTCGCCCACTGGCGGACGGCCAGCACGGAACTGAACTGGCGGCGGTTCTTCGACGTCACCACGCTGATCGGCATCAGGCAGGAAGACCCCGACGTCTTCGCCGCCAGCCACGAGGTGCTGCTGCGCCTGCACGAAGCCGGCTACATCGACGGCTTCCGGGTGGACCATCCCGACGGCCTCGCCGACCCGCGCGGCTACTTCGACCAGCTCGCCGCCGCGACCGGCGGCGCGTGGGTCGTCGCCGAGAAGATCCTGACCAGGGACGAGGAACTCCCCCGCGACTGGCGCTGCGACGGTACCACCGGGTACGACGTGCTAGCGCTTGTCGACGGGTTGTTCCTTGATCCGGCCGGCGCCTCCGCCCTGGCCGGCCTCTACGGGGATTACGTTCGCCATCCGGCCGGTACGTTCGCCCAGGTGGCCGACGTCGCCAAGCATGAGATCGCCGAACGCACGTTCACCGCGGAGCTGGTCAGGCTGGCCAGGCTGCTCCCCCACGAAAACCAGGAAGACGTCCACGCGGTACTGGTGGAACTGCTCGCCTCGTTCCGCGTCTACCGGGGCTACGTCCATCCCGGCGAGGTGCCGCCGCCGGCCGCCGCCGCCGCCGTGACCGAGGCTGCCCGCGCCGCCTGGCGCAATCTACCGTCCAGCCTGCATAGCACGCTCGACGTGGTGACCGCCGCCGTTCTGGACGGCGGCCCGGCCGAGCTGATCGTGCGGTTCGAGCAGACGACCGGCCCGGTCCAGGCCAAGGGCGTGGAGGATACCGCGGGCTACCGCTGGCCGAGGCTGGTCTCGCTGAACGAGGTCGGCTCGGACCCGGACCGGTTCGGCGTAGCCCCCGCCGAGTTCCACGATGCCGCCGCCAGCATCGCCGCGACCTGGCCGCACACGCTCACCACGCTCTCCACGCACGACACCAAACGCCAGGAGGATGTCCGTGCCCGCCTCGCCGTCCTGGCCGAACGGCACGAGGAGTGGGCGCGTGCGGTCGCGGCCTGGCGCGAGGTCACCGGGCCCGCACCCGACCCGGACATCGAGTACCTGACCTGGCAGACCCTGGCCGGTGCCTGGCCGGTCGGGGGAGACCGGCTCGATGGCTACCTGACCAAGGCGATGCGCGAGGCGAAGACGGGGACGTCGTGGACCGACCCGGATGCCGAGTACGAGGCCGCGGTACTCGCGTTCGCCCGCGGGGCGCCAGCGGACAGCGTCGCCGCCTTCGTCGCCGCGATCGCACCGGACGCGAGGGTGAACACCCTGGGCGCCAAGCTGGTCCAGCTCACCATGCCCGGCGTCCCCGACGTCTACCAGGGCTGCGAGCTGACCGGATACGCGCTGGTCGATCCGGACAACCGCCGCCCAGTCGACTACCAGCGCGCGCGGACACCGCTTGATGAGGAAAAGCTGCTGGTCACCCGGCAAGCCCTGCGGTTGCGGCGTCGGCATCCCGACTGGTTCGAGGCCGGGTACGCGGCGATGACCGCGGACGGCCCGGCCGCCGGGCACGCGGTCGCGTTCCGCCGGGGCGGCGCGGTGACCATCGCCACCCGGCTGCCGGCCGGCCTGCGCAAGCGAGGCGGCTGGTCGGACACGAGCCTGCGCCTGCCCGGCCACAACTGGCGTGACGTGCTGACCGGCACGCTGCATGCGACGAGCGGCCCGCTGCTCGCGGACCTGACCGCCCAGCTGCCGGTGGCACTGCTCGTCGAGGACGAGGACGGCGAATGACCGCCTTCCGCGTGTGGGCACCCGCCGCCGCCACGGTTGAGGTGGAGACCAACGGCCGCCGTCAGCCGATGACCCGGGCTGGCGAGTGGTGGCACGCCGATGCGGGCGGTACCGACTACGCGTTCCGTATCGACGGCGGAGATCCGCTGCCCGATCCCCGTTCGCTCAGGCAGCCGACGGGCGTGACCGGACCCAGCCGCGTCTATGACCACGACGAGTTCCGCTGGACCGACGACGGCTGGCCTGGCAGCACGGTCTACGGCTCGGTGATCTACGAACTGCACATCGGCACGTTCACCGCGGACGGCACCTTCGACGCCGCCATCGCAAAGCTCGGCTACCTGGCCGGACTCGGCGTCACCGCGGTCGAGCTGATGCCGGTCGCCACGTTCCCCGGCCAGCACGGCTGGGGGTACGACGGCATCAACCTGTGGGCCGTGCACGAACCGTACGGCGGCCCGGACGGCCTGAAGCGCTTCGTCGACGCCGCGCACGCGCACGGCCTCGCTGTCGTCCTCGACGTCGTCTACAACCACGTGGGCATCGGCAACCGGCTGGCCGATTTCGGTCCGTATTTCACCAGCGCGCACACCACCCCGTGGGGTCCGGCGGTCAATCTGGACCAGCGGGGCTCGGACGAGGTCCGTGCGTTCCTGATCGGCAACGCGCTGATGTGGCTGCGTGAGTTCCACATCGACGGCCTGCGCCTGGATGCCGTGCACGCGATGCAGGACGACCGGGCACTGCCGTTCCTCGAGGAACTGGCCAACGCGGCACGGGGACTGCCGAACCGGTTCCTGATCGCCGAGTCGGACCTGAACGACCCGCGCATACTCACCGGGGACCGGCTGGACGCACAGTGGAACGACGACTTCCATCATTCGCTGCACGCGGCGCTCACCGGTGAGCGGCAAGGGTATTACGCGGACTTCGGCTCGATGGCGGGTCTCGCGAAGACCTTCACCAGCGCCTTCTTTCATAACGACACGTGGTCCTCGTTCCGCGGCCGCACGCACGGACGGGAGGTGGACGTCTCGGTTGTCTACGGATACCGGTTCCTCGGCTACCTTCAGGACCACGACCAGATCGGCAACCGGGCCACCGGGGACCGCATCACCGCCACGCTCGACCTGGACCTGGCCAAGGTCGGCGCCGGCCTGGTGCTGACCAGCCCGTTCACCCCGATGCTGTTCATGGGCGAAGAATGGGCGGCGAGCACCCCGTGGCAGTACTTCACCGACCACATCGAGGCCTGGCTGGCGAAGGCGGTCTCCGACGGCCGCAAGGCGGAGTTCGCCACGCACGGCTGGACCGGCGACGTCCCCGACCCGCAGGACCAGGGCACGTTCCTGTGCTCCAAGCTGGACTGGTCAGAACCCGGTCGCGAGCCGCACGCCAGCATGCTCGCCTGGTACCGCGAGCTGATCGCGCTGCGCCGTCGCACGCCTGAACTCACCGACCCGCGGCTTGACCGGCTGTCCGCCGACTATGACGAACAGGCCCGCTGGATCCTTCTGCACCGCGGCGACCTGCGCGTCGCCGCGAACCTGAGCACGCGGCCGGTCACCATCCCGGTCGCCGGCCAGCACACGACGGTCCTCCTGGCCTCCCAGCCCGGCGTCCAGCTAGACCGCGACTCGGTCACCCTCCCTCCCGCCACCTTCACCTGCTTCCGCTAGCGCTCAGCCCCCCGCCTCCGACCCCCAGCCTCCCGCCTCCCGCCTGCGCCGCCCATGCGGCCGCGCACACCTCACACGTCACATGGGCAACTCCTGCCACTCCCGCTAATCCCGCCCCTAGGCACTTCGCCGTCGGCCGATTAACGCGGAAGATTGTTCCAACGCGGTAGAAAACCATGCTGTGAGCAGCTTTTTCTTTCGCGATAAGACGAATTACCGTGCTAATCGGCGCGTGGTCCAAGGCGCTCGGTGGCGGGAGTGAGACCAGTGACTGGTGTGATGCTGGCGAGGGTGCGGGGGAGGCCGTAGCGATCCCTTAGCGATGACGTAGCGGCGATCAGTAGCGTCCTCGGCGTGGACAGCAGGATGGAGACGCACATGCCAGGCACCGTGGAGTTTCGCATGCTGGGCCCGCTCGTCGTGCGGTGCGGGGACAAGGCGCTGACGGTACCGCGCGGGAAACAGCGGGTGCTGCTGGCGGCATTGCTGCTGGACGCGAACCAGGTGGTGCCGATCGGCGCGCTCAGCGAAGCGATGTGGGGAACCGAGCCGCCGCCTTCGGCCGAGATGACGATCAGGAACTACGTGAAGCGGCTCCGCCAGGTGCTGCAGGCGGCCGGGCCGGGCCGGATCAGCACGCATCCGCGCGGCTACTCGATCAGGGTTGAGCCCGCCGAGCTGGACCTGGCTCGCTTCACCGACCTGCTGACCAGGGCTCTCACGGCGGAACGGGCGGGTGCGTGGCACGACGCGTACACCCACGCCGCCGCCGCGCTCGTGCTGTGGCGGGGGATGCCGTTCGCGGACATCGCCTCCGGGGCACTTGAGCGGCGGGAACTGCCGAGGCTTAGCGAACTGCGGTTGCGGGCGCTGGAGACGCGGATCGAGGCAGAGTTGCGCCTCGGGCTCCGCACCGAGCTCATCCCCGAACTCGAGCGGCTCACCGGCGAGCACCCGCTGCGCGAGCGGCTGCGCGGCCACCTGATGCTCGCCCTGTACCGGTCGGGCCGCCAGGCGGATGCCCTGGCCGCGTACCAGGCATTCCCCGCCGAGTCCGGCGCGGACCTCCGTGAGCTGCACCGGCGGATGCTGGTCGGGGACCCGGCGCTGGACGCGCCGGCCATGACGGCACCCGTCATGCCGCGTGAACTGCCCGGCTTCACCGGCCGGGACGCGGAGCAGCGGGCAATGACGCGGCTGCTGGCCAGTACCGCGCCGTCGACTGCCGCGCTGGCCGGCACGGGGGAGCGGCCAGCGCGGACCGGGCCGCTGGTCTATGCCATCACCGGCGCACCGGGGGTCGGCAAGACCGCGCTCGCGCTGCGCTGGGCGCATCAGGTGGCGGACCGCTTCCCCGGCGGACAGCTGTACCTGAACCTGCGCGACTACGCGACGGACCAGCCGATGACGACCGCGGACGCTCTGCGCAGGCTGCTGGGCATCCTCGGCGTGGCCGAGGGGGATATCCCGGCGGAGATCGCGGAACGCGTCACCAGGTACCGGAGCCTGCTCGCCCCCCGGAAGATGCTGGTGCTGCTGGACAACGCCGTTTCGTCGGATCAGGTGCGGCCATTGCTGCCGGCTGCCGAGGGAACCCTGGCCGTGGTCACCAGCCGCGATCCGCTGCACGGGCTGGTGACCAGGGATGGTGCGCGCCGGCTCGAGCTGAGGCCATTGCCGCTGGCGGATGCGATCCGGCTGCTCCGCACCATGATCGGGGGCCGGGTCGACGACAACCCGGTGGCGGCGCGGATGCTCGCCGAGCAGTGCGCCCGGCTGCCGCTAGCGCTGCGGCTCGCGGCCGGCGTCGCCACCGCGCGGCCGGACACCGGGCTCGTCGACCTGACCATCGAACTGGTGGAACGGCGGCGGCAGCGCGGGCTGCCCGACGCGGTGCTGCCCGACGCGGTGCTGCCCGACACGGTGCTGCCCGACACGGTGCTGCTAGAAACAGCGCAGTCGCCGCGGCCGGTATTCGACTGGGCCTGCGACGAACTGGACGCGGACGCCATCCGCGGGTTGCGGCTGGCTGGCCGGCACCCGGATGCCATCCTCGACCGGCAGGGACAGGCCGGACGGATACTCGAACGGCTGGCCCAGGCCCAGCTGATCCAGGCCGTCCTGCCTGGCCGGTACGACATGCACGACCTGCTCCGTGACTACGCACGAGAGCTCGCCGACCCTAAGGATGACTCCTGGCGGCACGCCCACCCTAAGCTGCGCCGCCGTGAGCTCAGCCGCAGGATTGCTGTGCGGACTGCGCTAGCTGGCTGAACACCCACGGGTTAACCGGCGCGTTCTGTCCCTGAAGGGCGGATGGCAACGGCTTGAGGTACCTGAACGAGGCCTTGGTCCAGTACCAGCGGACGGCTGAGTCCACGCAGGCCCGCACCGGATCGCTGAACGTGACGGTGACCGGTACCGAGTCGACCCGGCCGGCCGCGCAGTTCGGCGAGCAGGTGTTCAGCTTGTACGTGCCGGTGCCGATCGCAGAGACGGTCGTCCAGCTCGACCACTTCATGTCGGCCAGGTACGCCGTCGAGTCTCCGGACAACTGGCAGCCGTACCCGCCGCAGGCCGGCTCGTACAGTGCGGCGCCGCGCAGATCCTGGCCGGAAGCGATGAACGTGCTGGCGGCGGTCTGGGTCGAGGCGCCCGGCGCAGTGGGCGACGCCGTGGCTGGCGGCGCGCTCGCGGACCCGCCCGAGGCAGGGCCCGACGCCGGGCTCGACGCGGACACCGTCGCGGGTGCGACCGTAGTGGCCGATGCTGCCGGTGCCGTGCTCGCCGCCGGTGTCGTGCTGGCCGCCGAACCGCACGCCGCGACCGAGAGCGCGGCTAGGCCGAGCAGTGCTCCTGTGATGATCGTTTTCATGGTTCCCCTCCCGTTGCCTACTTATGACGCGTCACGCCATCCTTCGGTTGGGAGTACCGGGCGGGGAGAGTTACCAGTGTTAGTTATGAGATAGAGACCCGGGTGATCGTGATGCCCGCCGCCAGCGACGACAGGCCGGCCAGCGCGAACAGCGCGGGGTAGCTGTGACCGAGGCCGAGCACGGCGCCGGCGATGATCGGCGCCACCACCAGCGGCAGCGAGTAACCCATGTTGAGCACGCCCAGATCCTTGGCCCGGTCGGCCGCTGCGGGCAGCACCGAGGTCAGCACCGCGGGAGCCGCCGACCAGTAGGTGCCGAAGCCGAAACCGAGCAGCGGCGCGGCCACCAGCGCCACGTCCCAGGTGGGCGAAATGACGAGCAGGGCGGCGGCGATCCCGCAGGTGATCGCCGCGCTCACGATGTACGGCTTGCGGCGGCCGGACCTGTCCGACGCGCTGCCGCACACCACGCCGGCTATGGCCAGCGCCACCGCGTACAGGGCCATCAAGACGAGCAGGCCGTTCTGCGGATCGTGGTATTTCACCGCGTCGGTCAGGAAGTACAGCAGGTACAGCGTGCCCAGGTCGTTGCCCAGGTTGACCAGGAAGTGGGTCAGCCAGGCCCAGCCGAAGTCGGGATAGCGCTTCGGCGATACCCACAGGTCTTTCAGCGCGTGGCTGACCGGTGCCGTCGGCTTGAACTCCTCGGGCAGGGGTTCGTCCGGGGTTTTCAGCGCGAACACGAGCGCGCCGGCCACCACGAGCACGCCGCAGGTGAGGTAGCCGGCCGAGATGCCGGTCACGATCAAGATCACGATCAGCGCGCCGAGCACGGTGCCGAGCATCTGGCTGATCCCGATCAGGCCGCCCAGCGTGCCGCGCTGGCTGGCCGGCACCCGGTCGGGCAGCGCCGCGGTGAGCGTGGCCAGCATGCCGCCGAGGCCGATCTGCGCGATCGCCCAGCCCGCGATCATCACCGGTATGTCGGGGGCGGCGGCCAGGACGACCAGCCCGGCGAGGCCAATGCAGGCACCGGCCACGGTCCACGGGTGACGGCGGCCGCGGCGGTGCGTGGTCCGGTCAGAGCACGCGCCGATGATCGGGTTGGCGATCAGCGAGGCGAGCGCGCCGACGGCCATCACCACCGAGAACAGGGCCGCCTTGTCCGCGTGGTGCAGGGACTGGACCTGTTCGGGGAGCAGGACCTGGATCGGCGCGTAAATCGCCAGCCACATCCCGACGTTCGCCAGGAACAGCAGGGTGATCCAGCGGGCCCTGACCGGGACGACCGGCTCGGCCAGCGCCGCGGGCAGGCCGGTCCTAGGTTCGGTCAGTTCATCCAAAGGACTGGCCTTCGCCGCGATAGGTGGGCACGGGCATCGCCTCGCCCGCCTCGCCGACCAGGTAGTAGTGCGTGAAACGTTCGGCCAATTCGCCGGCCTTGGCGTGGCGCATCCAGACGCGGTCGCCGGGCTTAAGTGCCCTGGCCGCTGGTCCCTTGACCGGCGTCTGCACCTCGCCCGCCCCCTCCATATCGATGAGCGAGAGCCCGGAGGGCAGGTAGGGCCTTGGCAGGCGGTCCTTCGTGCCCGTGCCGGACGCGACGTAACCGCCGGCGAACAGCGTGGCGATGTCCGGGGCCGGCTTGCGGGTCACCGGCAACGCGAAGAGCAGGGCCGGCTGGGGCTTGAACCTCGTGTAGGCATCGAAAAGCGTGGGTCCGACCAGGCCGGAACCGGCCGCCAGTTCGGTGACGGAACGGTCCTGCCCGGTGCTTTCCAGGCTGCCGGTCCCGCCGCCGTTGACGAACTCGAGGCCGGCTATCTCCTTGATCAGGTCGATGGCCCGCTCACGCCTGGCGCGCAACTCCGGCACGGATCGCTTCTGGATGAACCGGATCGCCTGCGCCCTGGCCGGGCGGTGCGGCGGGGCGTCGCCAAGCCCGGCGATCTGGCCCTCGTAGCCCATCACGCCGACCAGGGTGAGGTCCTCGCGCTTGGCTATCTTCTCGGCGAACGCCCTGGCCTGCTCCGGCGTGCGCAGGGGAGAGCGGCGGGAGCCGATGTAGACCGTCCGGGTGGGCGACCAGGAGACGTCCAGCTCAAGGCAGACCCGGATCGGGCTGGTCGCCGACGCGCCGGCGGCCTCGCGGATGAGGTCCAGGTGGGCGTCCTCGTCGACCATGATCGTGATGTGCCGCCGGGCCGCCTCGCTGGCGCCGAGCTGGCCGAGCGCGTGCCGGTTGACCGTGGGGTAGGCGACCAGGATGTCCTCGCTGAGGCCCAGCTCATGCAGCCAGAGGGCCTCGGGCAGGGAGTAGGCCATCAGCGCGTGGTAGCCGGGGTGCCTGAGTGCCCGCTCGATAAGGTGACGGCAGCGGACCGATTTGGTGGCTATCCGGATGGGATGGCCGTTGGCCCGGCGCGCCATATCGCTGGAATTGCGGTCAAAGGCGGCCAGATCCACGATGGCCAGCGGGGGATCCAGATGGGCTGTCGCCTGGTCATAGCGGGCCTTCGGGTCTGGCTTGGTGGTGCGCTGGCTCGCGTCCTGGTCAACCGGCATAATTCGGAGACTAGCCTGTGGACAGCGAAATGAGAATACTGACCGGTAATGAGAAGTTCGCTGGTAGAGGCGGGTATGGCTGATGACTGAGTGGTCTAACTGGGCGGGAACCGCCACCGCGACGCCCGCCCGCAGGGTGCGCGCGGTCTCCGCCGAGGACATCTCGGCGGCGGTCAAGATGGCGGGCTCTGCCGGGCTGACCGTGCGGGCGCTGGGCAGCGGGCACTCGTTCACCGCCGTCGCGGCCTGCGACGGCGGCACGGCCATCGACCTGACCGGGTTTACCGGCATCGTGTCGTCCGATGTTGCCGCGGGCCAGGTCACCGTCCGGTCGGGAACGACGATCCGTTCGCTGAACACCGCACTGAGCGGACTCGGGCTGGCCATGGCCAACCTGGGCGATATCGACGCGCAGACCATCGCCGGGGCACTGGCCACCGGTACGCACGGAACCGGGGCCGCCATCGGCGGCCTCGCCACGCAGGCGGTCGGCTTCGAACTGGTGCTGGCCGACGGGTCCGTGGTGTCGTGTTCCGCCGCCAGCCGGCCGGAATTGTTCGCGGCGGCCCGGGTCGGGCTGGGCGCGCTTGGCGTGGTGTCCTCGGTCACCTTGCAGTGCGTGCCCGCGTTCTCCCTGATCGCGGACGAGCGCCCGATGCCGGTCGAGGACGTGCTGTCGTCCTTCGAGGACATGGCGGCCTCGAACGATCACTTCGAGTTCTACTGGTTCCCTTACGGGCGCAACGCGCTGGTCAAGCGGAACAACCGGGTTTCCGGGGCCGATGAGGCACCCCCGGCCATGGCGTCGTGGCGGCGGTGGTGGGAGTTCTCGGTGATGGAGAACACGGCGTTCGGCGCGTTGTGCCGCACCGGCCGCCTTGCTCCGTCGCTGATTCCGTCGCTGAACCGGCTGTCCTCGGCGGCGCTGTCCGCGCGGACGTACACGGCCTCGTCGCACGAGGTGTTCGTGACCCCGCGCCGGGTGCGTTTCGTCGAGTCCGAGTACGCCGTTCCGCGTGCATCATTGCTGGATGTGCTCACGGAACTGCGGGCCGCCGTGCCCCGGCTCCCGCACCCGGTGATGTTCCCCGTCGAGGTACGGGTCGCCGCCGCCGACGACATCTGGCTGTCCACGGCGTCCGGCCGGGACACCGCCTACGTGGCGATCCACCAGTACGTGGGCCTGCCGTACCAGGAGTACTTCGACGCGTTCGAGTCGATCGCGGCCTCGGTGGGCGGGCGCCCGCACTGGGGCAAGATGCACTCGCTCTCCGCCGGCCAGCTCCGGCCCCTGTATCCGAAGTTCGACGACTTCCTCGCGGTCCGCGCCTGCGTCGACCCGGACGGCCGGTTCCTCAACCCGTACCTATCCCGCGTGTTCGGCGTCTGAGCCGCCATCGGCTAGGCGGTCCAGGCAACGGGCAGCGTCTTGACGCCGCGCTGGAAGTTGGACCGCAGGAACTGCGGCTGCCCCGCGTAGCCCAGCGTCGTCGTGCGCGCCAGCACCTCGGTGAACAGCGCGCGCATCTGCACGCGTGCCAGGTGCGCGCCCAGGCAGAAGTGCGGGCCATGGCCGAAGGTCAGGTGCGGGTTCGGCGTGCGCCTGATGTCGAACTCGTCCGGCCTGGCGAACACCGCTGGGTCGCGGTTGGCCGACGTGAACGAGACCACCACCTTGTCGCCCTCGCCGATGCGCTGCCCGCCCAGCTCCGCGTCCGCCGTCGCGGTCCGGCGGAACGTCATCACCGGCGTCCACCAGCGCAGCATCTCATCCACCGCCGTGCCGAGCAGGGCCGGGTCCTCGCGGAGCCGCCGTTGCGCCCCGGGATGGTCGAGCAGCGCGATGCACGCGCCGGGCAGCCCGTTGCGCAGCGTTTCGTTCCCGGCGACCGCGAACAGCCAGAACATGTTCTCAAACTCGGCCGCGGAAACGCTGTCCGCCTGCGCGAGCAGGATGGACATCACGTCGCCGCCCGCATGACCGCGCTTGTGCCCGGCGAGCAGGTGGGCGTAGGCGTACAGGTCCGGCATGCCCTCGCGGGTGCGCGGATCCGGCATCCGCCCCTGGGCGTCCGGCTCCGGGCGGAGCGCGTGCGCCCGCTTCGCGATGCTGGTGCAGCGCGACGGGTCGAACTCGTTGGAGGACGCGTAATCGGGGTCCTGATAGCCGATGACCCGGTTGGACCAGTCGAACAGCAGCCAGCGGTCCTCCTCCGGCATGCCGAGTACGTCGGCCAGGGTGAGCAGGGGGAGATCCGCGGCGACATCCTTGGCGAAGTCGAGGGTTCCTCCGCGTCCGGTAAACGCCCGCTGGCAGATGGCCCGGGCGTGGCCTCGGATCCGCTCTTCGAGTTGCGCGACCGCCCGCGGCGTGAACGACCGGCTGAGCAGCCGCCGCAGCCGCGAGTGCTCAGGCGGGTCCATGTTCAGCATCATCCGCCGGACGTAGGCCAGCGCCTCAGGCGTGGCCGGATCGCGGATCTGCGTTCCGCCTGCCTCGGAGGAGAAGCGCTGCGGGCTGGTCATGACCTCCTGGACCTCGGCATGCCTGAGCACGAGCCAGAACCCCGGGCCGCCCGGCCAGCCCAGCACCGGAGTCTCCCGCACCCAGGTGACGGAACTCTCCCGCCGCAGCCGGGCCAAGGCGTCGAAAGGCACGCCGCGCACATAGCTGGCAGGGTCGAAGACCACCTCGGTATCGGTGCCCACAACAGCATTTAACCCCTAACTTCTATACGGCCGCTTTTCAGGCGCCCCAACGGTGCTTATCGTTGCTAGTGGTCACGAGTTCATATGATTGTGCGTTCTGGCGGAACATGGAGCTATGGCAGCAGACGGTCTGTACGACGGCGACGCCTTGGACGACCTGTCTGAACACATCGGCCGGGCGGGATCGCGGTTTGACCGGATCGATCCAGGCCGGCTCGAACGCGAGCAGGTCTACAACGAACTGCGGGCCCATGATCGCGTTGAGGTGCGTGTCGAGGGGACCGGGCAGACCGCTGACGGCGGCTGGAAGTGGAAGGACCTGGAGCTCGACCCGGCCGCGAATCGCGTCGCGGACGAGGCGCTCGACCTCCGCCGTTCAGCCGAAGGCCGCGATGCTGAGGGTAACTACACGGAAACGGGTATCACTCCTGCCATGCGGCAGGTTGAAGCCGAACTCGAGCACGGCACCCTCGTTCCCGACACCGAGCGGTTCGCCCTCAAGTCCCCCGAACGCTTCAAGGAAAAGCTAGCCAAGCTGATCG
>DASXDG010000057.1:0-8003 GCA_036490795.1 Streptosporangiaceae bacterium | reverse complement strand
CGCGGCAGTTACCGCCGCAGCTGGACCGCCTCGATGAGGCACGGCCAGACGAGGGTGATCGGCCTGCCGCCTGGTCGCGTGCCGATCTCCGGCAGCGCCTGGAACGCCTCCCGCCCGGCCACCCGAGCTCCCTCCAAAACGTCGACCACCCAGCCCCACCAGAAACCGCCGACAGGCCCGAGCGGAACTTCTGGAGCGAGGTGCCCCGGTTCCAGGACGCCTGGGCCGAGCACTTACGCAGATGGCCCGAAGACCGGCGGGTCACCACAGTGGACCGCTCACGAGACCCGGAGGGATCCTGGCGAGGAGACGGCAACCAGTACCTGAGCCCAGAACAGCACGCCCAGACCAAGGAAGTGATAGCGGCAGTGCAAAGAGCCGAAGAGCCGCTAACCGATCGGATGGCCGCGGCCGCGCGAGACAACTCTCGCGGCTGCTGGCAACGAGGACTGGAGTCCCGGTTTAAAGGTGAGGATCGCCTGAAGGAGAAGATCGCTGATCTTGCCGAAAGTAGCGCCCCGGACGCAACCATCGGAGAACTCATGCGGGAGATCCCCGATGCGATCCGATATACCTTCGGCTTCGAGCCGGACAAATATGCGGCTGGATATCGGGAAGTTACACAATACCTCGAGGCAAGTGAGTACAGGATGATCTACAGCAAGAACCACTGGCCTAGCGATGCGGAGTACAAAGGGGTCAACACTCGCTGGGTAACTCCTGAGGGTCAGCGGTTCGAGGTGCAGTTCCACACCGCGGAGAGCTTCCATGCCAAGCAGGAGATCACCCATCGAGCCTACGAACGCAGCCGCAATCCGTTGATCGGAAGAGGCGAGCGCCGAGACGTCGAAGCCTTCCAGCGGGAGGTCTGCTCTTACATCACTGTGCCTGGTGAGGTAGACAGCATCCTCGACTACCGCGATGAGGGCAGTTAGATGCCGCACAAGATCACTTATTATGCGGTCGTTGGCGGCGGCCGGACCGTCAGCGATCCCTATGGGCTGGTGCGGCGCCTAGAACATGACGACGGACCTGAGGACGAAGGGCTCCGTCGAGACTTCAGCTGGAAGTTCACGCCGGCTATCGCGGAGTGGAAGCACGGCGACTTTAGCTACGAGCTCGTCGAGGTCAGCCATGCGCAGGCGAGCGAGATCATCGAGTACTTCCGGGGGAAGTGGGGGCCGTTCGGCCAGCCTGCTACGCGGTAGCGCGGTGGCGGGAGAGGAGGGCGAGGATCTCGTCGAGCTTCTCCTCGGCGCCTGCGCGGACCTCTTCCTCGGTGGGCTCGCCCGCGACGACCTGCTGCTTGAGTTCCTGAGTTCCCTCGTACACAGCCTCGACCAGTCGCGCCCGCTGGTCGCTGTCCAGCGACCCGAACGAGATTCCCTCCATCACCTCGGAAAGGTCGAGTTCCTCCATATCGGCCGGGTCGGTCAGGCGCTGCTTGGCCCGGGACAGAATCATCCGGAAGATCGCCTTCCGGAGGGAGACCGTGTCCGCGTCGGTCTTGGCGAAACTCAGCACTGCCACTAGAACCCGATCCTCATAATCTTGGCTTGCTCCGCTTCAGGAAGCGAATCAACGTAGTTAGTGATATCGGCTATTGACTGGTCGCTGAAGCCCGTCAGGTCTATCACGGTGTAGTCCATGGACTTTAGCAAGTGCTCATCGATGGCGTCATAGAACCTCTGCGCGTTCCGCGGGTTCCAGAACTGCGACGTCCGCGGGTCACCCATCTGATCGTAGGTGCGTCCCTGATTGTCCGTGAACTCGCCGTCGCGCTCCTCGGCCGACGCTTTGAAGCCGCGCTCGGGGAACTCGTCCTGCAGGCGGGTCAGTGTGGCCGCTTCCGGGTCGCTGAGTCGGGCCAGGTTCGGGTCGTCCTCGGCCATTGCCTTGTCGAGCGAGCCTTCGATGTCCCCCTGAACCTCGGTGGTCTCGGCCTCGGCGGTCTCGACCGAGGGCACGTCCTCGGCCGCGGCCTCGACGGTGGCGACCAGGTCGCTGCCGATCGTCGCGCCGACGTCCGCCTCCACCGTGGCCGAGGTCTCCGTGGCCACGTCGCCGACGATCGCCGCCACTTCCGCCTCATCCGCCGCGCCCGCCGCGGCGTCGGATCCGCCACCGGTGAAGATCGTGCCCAGGACGCCGACGATCGTGGTGATCCCGACCGCGATGCCCGCGCCGATCAGCGCGTCCTTGACCTGGCTGCGCTTGGCGTCGATCGCGTCCGCGTACTTGTTGCACGCGTCGCCCAGGGACTGGCAGATCTGCTGCGTGCCGGCCAGCACGGTGCTGGTGTCGCCGGGTGAGTACACCTGGGACCAGAAGCCGTTGATGGCCTGCACGGTGTCGTCGTTGACCTCGAGGGTGCCCAGCGCCGCCTCTGAGTCCCCGGCGATCGAGCCGACCGAGCTGGCCGCGTTGTGCCAGGCGGTGGCCGCGGCACGCACCTTGTCGGTATGGGCGTCGGGCCAGAACTTGGACAGCGGCCCGGGCAGGAACCAGACGGTCTCCCCCGGGCCGATCGCGGAGTCGGGTGTGGGCATCACGATGTCGTCGAACACCGGCTCCGGGGCGAACGTGGGCGCCGACCCGTTTCTGTGCGCCGAGGAATGGTGGTCGGCGAGAACGAAGTTGTTGGCCGTTTGAGTCAGCCCGGTGGAGATGCCGCCCAGCGCCAGAGCGGAGGATCTCAGCGCGCTCCAGGCGGCCTGCACGGCCGGTGCGTACTTTGAGTTAAAGCTTTGCGCCGGAGAGTCATCGCCGGCCATTCCGGCCGCGCCATCCAGGGCCGATTGCAGCGTGTCCCACGTGCTGGACAGGTCATTCTGGGCCGTGGAGAACGCCTTTGCCGTCCACGCCAGATCCTGCGGCGTGACATTGATGGTCCCGCCGCCTCCGCCCGGATCGATCCGCACCATCAGCGCCGCCCCTGCCACATGCCGAGGTTCGTCGCGCGGGCGCTCTGGTAGTTCTGGTGCGCGGTACCGAGCACGCCGCGCAGCCAGGCCAGGCTGCTGGCCATGTCGTTGGCGGCCGCCTGCCACTGCGCATGCGCTACCTGGTAGGCGGCCTGCGCATCGCCCGACCACTGGCTCAGGCTGGCCCGGAGTTCCCCGTCCAGCTTGTCGAGCTGGCTTCTTAAAGCGTTCAGAACCTGCTGGAACTCGTCCTCGCCTGCCGCTACGACCGACAGGTCGACGTAGATGTGACCGTTGATAGCAACCCCCATCGGCGGACCCAGACCGATTGCAGGCACCCGCCCGCCCTGGCGCGGACAAATACAGTATCGCGATGAGTGATCCCTAACGGGCGTTAATCAATCATCTAGCCGTTACGCTCCGGCATCATCCGACTGCCGGATTCGGATGGCTTTCTCTGGTCACGGCACATCACGTCAGCTAACAATCGGAACATCACCTGCGGTCTAGTACTGCCCTGGGTGGTAGCGGCACGGTTAATATGCAGGCATTCACACCTAGGCAGGGGGTGGCCCGCCCGTGACTGACACCCAAGCGAAGGCCGCAGTCATCGAGGCCGAGGTACGTG
Organism: Streptosporangiaceae bacterium; assembly: GCA_036490795.1. GTDB lineage: Bacteria > Actinomycetota > Actinomycetes > Streptosporangiales > Streptosporangiaceae > JAFARZ01. Next base: position 4,451 of record DASXDG010000057.1, on the reverse strand, counting down.
AAGGTACCTACGGCTCCAAGGTAGCCGCGGTAGAGCCGGGCGGAGCCGAGTTCATCCCGCTCCACGACCGGCACGGGAAGCCCTACCAGCAGTTCTGGACCTGGGTTTCCCCGAACATGGAGTTCGCGACCATTTTCGTGGGCATCATCGGCGTCTGGTTCTTTGGCCAGTCGTTCTGGATGGCCACACTCGCGATCGTGATCGGCAGCGCGCTCGGCTCGCTGTCGATGGGCGCGCTCGCCGCCCGGGGCCCGCTGTTCGGCGTGCCGCAGATGGTGCTGTCCCGGATCGGCTTCGGGTTCCTCGGCAACATCCTGCCGGCCGGTATCAACGCGGTCGTGGCCGGCATCGGCTGGTTCGCGGTCAACAGCGTCAGCGGCGCGTTCGCGCTGAATGCCCTGCTCGGCTGGAACTCGAAGCTCTGCCTGCTGATCATCGTGGTGGCGCAGATCGCGGTCGCGTTCTTCGGCCACAACCTGGTGCACATGTTCGAGCGCTGGTCGTTCCCGTTCCTGGTGGTGGTGTTCCTCATCGCCTCGGTCGTGATCGTGTCCAAGTCGCACCCGGGCGCGCACGCGACCGGCGTCCCCGGCGGGTTCCTGATCACGCTCGGCGCGGCGTTCGGTTACGCGGCGGGCTGGAACCCGTACGCCAGCGACTACACGCGTTACCTGCCGCCGGACACCAACCGCCGGGCCACCGGCCTGTGGGCGGGCCTGGGCGTGTTCGCCTCGTGTGTCGCGCTTGAGGTCGTCGGCGCGGCCGCGGCCACGATCACCAACGTGGGCAAGTTTGCCGACAACCCCACGGCCGGCTTCACCAGCCACCTGCCGACCGCGCTGGCCGACGTCACGCTGCTGGCCATCGCGCTCGGCGCGGTCTGCGCGAACGCGCTCAACGTGTACTCCGGCTCGATGTCGTTCCTGGCCCTCGGGGTCAAGCTGCCGCTGCACCTGCGGCGGGCGATCGTAGCGCTCGTGTTCGGCGTGGTGGGCTTCGTGCTGGCGCTGTCCGGGCTGCACGACGCGGGCGAGAAGTACAACAACTTCCTGCTGGTCATCTCGTACTGGATCGGGCCCTGGCTCGGCGTGTTCTTCGCCGACCAGATCCTGCGCCGGGGCCGCCGGGTCGACGGGTTCCTGTTCGACCGCAAGCACAACCCGTGGGCCGGTTTCGCCGCCATGGCCACCGCGATGGCGGTCTCGATCATCTTCTTCGCCAACCAGACCGACTACATCGGCGTGGTGCCGAAGCACGTCGCGAGCTTCGGTGACCTCACCTTCGAGGTCGGCTTCGTGCTGGCCGCCCTGCTCTACGTGCTGTTCTTCCGGCTGCAGGGCGCGCGGGAAAACCGCGACGAAGCACTCCATATCCCAGATGCGGCGGCCGAGCCCACCTCCTGACGCTCAGGCCGGACGACCGGGGGCGCTCCGCCAGGGAGCGCCCCCGGTCTCTTATTTCCGCAGGAACGTGACCTCTTCCTCGGCGCCGTCCCAGACCACCGTGCGCTGCGCGGGCGTGGCCCGCGCCACCACCTTGCCGCCGCGCAGCACCAGCGTGCGCGGCGCGACCAGCCGCAACGCGTCCGCCTCCGATGGTGCGTCGAACACGACCAGGTCGGCCGGGCCGCCCGGGCGCAGCCCGTAGTCCGGCAGGCCGAGCGCGGCGGCCGGGTTCACCGTGATCATCTCGATCAGCCGCCGCAGCTCGGCGACGCCGGACATCTGCCCGAGGTGTACCAGCACGAACGCGGCCTGCAGCGGGTCGCCGTACCCCAGCGGGTACCACGGGTCCATCACCGAGTCGTGCCCGACGCACACGTTGATCCCGGCCGCCTGCAGCTGCTTCACCCTGGTGTGGCCGCGGCGGATCGGGCCGGTGTCGAAGCGGCCCTGCAGCACGGCGTTGTCCAGCGGGTTCGTCACCATGTGCAGCCCGGCCCGGGCGATGTTGCTGATCAGCCGGTACGCGTACGCGTTGTTGTAGGAGTGCATGGCCGTGGTGTGGCTCGCGGTGACCCGCCCGGACATGCCGCGCCTGATCGTCTCGGCCGCCATCACCTCGACGAAGCGCGAGTGCTCGTCGTCGGTCTCGTCGCAGTGGATGTCCACGCGCAGGCCGTGCTCGTCGGCGAGCGCCATCGCGAACTTGACCGACTCCACCCCGTCCTCGCGGGTCAGCTCGTAGTGCGGGATCCCGCCGACCACGTCCGCGCCGATCTCCACGGCCTTGCGCATCAGCTCCCGGCCGCCATCGAAGCCCAGGATCCCCAGCTGCGGGAACGCGACCAGCTGCAGGTCGATCATTCCCCGCACCTCCTCGCGCAGGTCGACCAGCGCGCGCAGGGCCCGCAGCTCCGGATCACACACGTCGACGTGGCTGCGGACGTGCTGGACGCCGCTGGCGAACTGCCAGCGCAGCACCTGCCGCACCCGCGACTGCACGTCCTCGTAGGTCAGGTCCTTCACCCGGTCGGCCCACACCGCGATGGCCTCGAACAGCGACCCGGACTCGTTCGGCCGCGGCTGGCCCACGGTGAGCACCGCGTCGAGGTGGATGTGCGGTTCCACCAGCGGCGGCGTGACCAGGCGCCCGGCCAGGTCCATGGTCTCGGCCGCGTCAGCGCCGTCGGTCACGGCGACGATCCGGCCGTCTTCGACACCGAGATCGGTGAGCGTGTCCTGCCCCGCCAGGCGGGCATTGCGAAGGATGAGATCGATCATGTGGACATCATGGCGCGACCGCGCCCGGTGACAACATCCCCCCATTGCTGCGGCGCTTCTTTGCGCCGACCTGAACCAGGTCAGCGCCATACTCGTAACACAGAGCAACAGATCCGCTACTCAAGGGGACTCATGAGACTTCAAACCATCACTGCTGTCGGCGCTGCCGCAATCGGCTTGTTAGCGACCGCGTGCTCGAACGGCTCCAGCTCATCCAGCGTGGCGGCCCCGAGCCGGGCCGCGACAGCGTCGCCCGCAGCCACCATTCAGGCCAGCAAGACGACCGTCTCGCTGCGGGCCATCGGCGGGATACCGGGGAAGGTCCTGGTCGGCAGCAACGGGCGCACCCTGTACCTGTTCGAGGCCGACAAGGACGGCAAGTCCACGTGCACGGGCGCGTGCGCCGCAGGATGGCCGCCCGACACCGCGACCGGCACGCCCCAGGCAGGCAGCGGGGTCAAGCAATCGCTGCTGAGCACGATCAAGCGGCCGGACGGGACCAAGCAGGTCACCTACAACGGCCACCCGCTGTACTACTTCGCCGCGGACACCAGCGCCGGTGACGACAACGGGCAAGGATCCAAGGCGTTCGGCGCTGACTGGTATGTGGTGAACGCGAGCGGCAAGAAGGTCGACACGGACTGACAGCAGAAGGCCGTAACGCAACTCTGGGCGGGCAGCCGCCTGCGCTCTTACGCAGTGCGCCCGTTATGGTCGCTCCGTGGTGATCCCGACACACCCGGGGAGGCCGAATGCTACTCACCCCAGCGGAGCGTGACCGGCTGCTGCTGTTCACGGCCGCCGAACTCGCCCGGGCCAGGCGGGCCCGAGGGCTGCGGCTCAACGCGCCCGAAGCGACCGCGCTCATCGCGGACACGGTCTGCGAGGCCGCGCGGTCCGGGGCCCGCCTGGCCGACGCCGTGGCCGCGGGCCGCTCGGTACTCGGCCCGGACGACGTGCTGGCCGGCGTGGCCGACATCGTGGACGAGGTCCACGTGGAGGCGGTGTTCGACGACGGGTCCCGGCTGGCGGTGATCTCCGACCCCATCGGCGCGGCCGACGACCCGGACGGCCCGGGGGCGGTTCAGGCCGCGGAGCGGGAAGTGCCGCGCCGGGACGACGTCACCACGATCCCGGTCACCAACACCGCGACGGTGCCGATCAGCGTCACCTCGCATGTGCACTTCTTCGAGGTCAACGCCCGGCTGCGGTTCGACCGCGCGGCCGGGTACGGACGGCGGCCTTACCTCCCGGCCGGGGCCACGCTGCGCCTGGACCCCGGGCAGACCCGCGACATCGAGCTGGTGCCGATCGGCGGTGACCGGGTCGTGATCGGGTTCGCCGGGCTGGTCGACGGTCCGCTGGACGCTCCCGGCGCGTTCGAGGAGGCCATGCGCCGCGCCGGGGCGTGCGGCTATCTCGGTGAGGAGTCGTCATGAGCCAGGACGCGTACGGCCCGACCACCGGCGACCGGGTGCGGCTCGGGGACACCGGGCTGGTCATCGAGGTCGAGCGCGACTCGCAGCGCCCGGGAGACGAGTTCATCATCGGCTTCGGCAAGACCGCCCGCGACGGCATGCACCTGAAGGCGGCCGCGGTCCGCGACACCTGTGACGTCGTGATCACCAACGTGGTGATCATCGATCCGCTGTACGGCATCGGCAAGGCGTCGATCGGCATCCGGCAGGGCCGCATCCACGCGATCGGGCGGGCCGGCAACCCGGACAC
>DASXDG010000056.1:0-36219 GCA_036490795.1 Streptosporangiaceae bacterium | reverse complement strand
CCTAACGTACGGGTGTGGCCGCTATCGGAGGTTGATGCGCCATGCCGGGAATGACCAGCGGCCTGAACGTCGAGGACCCGACCGTGGTCACCGCGTTCCGCGCCGCGCTGGCCCATCAGGGACTGATCGCCCTGCTGATCTTCGCCGCGCTCTCCCTCACCTGGGTCGCCGTCCGCAAGCCCTCCCCGGAACGGGAAGGCGGAAGGCTCGCCGTCATCGGCGGGGATGAGCTCGCGGCGCACCGGGTGCTGCGGATCGGGTTCGGGCTGCTGTGGCTGCTCGACGGCGTGCTCCAGGCCCAGCCAGGCATGGCCGCCGGACTGCCATCACAGGTCATCCAGCCAGCCGCGGACAGCTCCCCCGGCTGGGTACAGCACCTGGTGAACTGGGCCGGGACCACCTGGTCGTATCACCCGGTCCAGGCCGGTGCCGCCGCGGTGTGGATCCAGGCCGGGATCGGGCTGTGGCTGCTCGCCGCCCCGCGCGGCGCGCTGTCCCGGCTGGCCGGGGTGGCCAGCCTGGGCTGGGGGCTGGTCGTGTGGGTGTTCGGCGAGGCGTTTGGCGGCATCTTCGCGCCCGGCCTGACCTGGCTGTTCGGTGCCCCCGGCGCGGCCCTGTTGTACGCAGTGGCCGGCGCGCTGCTCGCGCTGTCCGAGCGGTACTGGCGGTCCCCCCGGTTCGGGCGGGTCATGCTCGGCGGTCTCGGGGTGTTCCTGACCGGGATGGCGGTCCTGCAGGCATGGCCGGGACGGGGCTTCTGGCAGGGCACGTCCGGCACCCTGACCGGGATGATCCAGACGATGACCCAGACGCCGCAGCCCGGCTTCATCGCCGGCATGGTGTCCGGCTTCGGCACGTTCACCGCCAGCGACGGGTTCGCCGTCAACCTGGTCGCGGTGATCGTCCTGGCCGGGCTCGGCGTGGCGTTTCTCACCGGACGACGCTCCGCCATCCAGTCGGCCACGTGGACGTTCGTCGTGTTCTGCCTGGCGGACTGGCTGCTGATCGAGGACCTCGGGTTCTTCGGCGGGCTGGGCACCGACCCGAACAGCATGATCCCGATGGCGCTGCTCGGTGTCGCCGGGTACCTCGCATTCACACAGGTTCCGCGGGCCGCCCAGGCGGCTGCTCCGGCTGACGATGCGACTGCTCCGGCTGCACGGGGCTGGCGGGACCTGGCCCGGCCGGCGGCACTGCGGCGATCGGTGACGGCGGCGACCGCCGGGACCATGATCTCGCTGTGCGCGGTGGCCGTGACCGGGCTCGGCGTGGTGCCGATGGCGGCGGCGCAGGCCAACCCGGCGGCCAGCGCCATCCTCGCCGAGGCGGTCGACGGCGCGGCCAGCCCGATGGACAGCCCGGCCCCTGCTTTCACCCTTACCGAACAGCATGGCAAGCAGGTGTCCCTGGCCGGGCTGCGCGGCAAGGTGATCCTGCTGACCTTCCTCGACCCGGTCTGCGTCACCGAGTGCCCGCTGATCGCCCAGGAGTTCCGGCAGGCCGGGCAGCAGCTCGGCGAGCAGGCACGACAGGTCGAGCTCGTCGCCATCAACATCAACCCGCTGTACAACCAGCTGTCCTACATCCAGGCATTCGACCAGCAAGAGCGGCTGGCCCACGTCCCGGACTGGCTGTACCTGACCGGCAGCCCGGCGCAGCTCAAGAAGATCTACGCTGGCTACGGCGTCGCCTCGCAGCCCCTGCCCGGCGGCGCGATGCTCGGGCACAGCGACGTCGCCTACGTCATCGACCAGCACGGGTACCTGCGCCAGGCGCTGGACCTCGACCCAGGCCCCGGCACCGCCGCCACCCAGTCCTCGTTCGCCACCGAGCTGGCCACCGCCGCCACCGCGACCCTGAAGACATCGCCATGAGGGGCCACCGGCGCAAAGCGGCCGCCGCACTGGCCGTTGCATCGCTGGCCGCCAGCTGCGGCAGCACCACCGCCAGTCCGGCCACCGCGACCCGGCAGGTCACCGCGATCCCGCTATCCCCCGCGACATCACTGACCGCCCCCAGCGGCGCCACCTGGGCCACCATCCCCATGGGCGGCACCGGACCGAACCTGTTCTGGCAGCTGTTCACGCTCCCCGCCGGCGGCAGCACGTGGACACTGCGGACCCCGCCCGCCATCGCCACCAACGGCGCGCTGATCCTGGCCACGGCGGGCCAGACACTTACCGCCGGGATCCGGCCCAGCCTCTACCTGTCCTTCTCACCGGTCACGTCCACCAGCGACGGCGGCATCCAGTGGACGACATCCCCGCCAGAACCCGGGCTCGCGGACGTCCCGGACGCCCTAGCCGCCGCACCCGGCGGCCAGATGATCGCACTCGACCAGGACCAGCACGTCAGCGAGGCGACCACCGCCACCGCTGCCTGGAACACGATGACCAGCCGCACCGCTGTCACCGCCACGCCCTCGGGCCGCGACTGCGACCTGACCGCGCTCACCGCGGTGGCCTACACCCCAGCCAGGATCCCGCTGCTCGGCGGGACCTGCGCCCGGCCCGGCACCACCGGGATCTTCACCAGCACCGCAGGAACCTGGAACCTGGCCGGACCCGTGCTGCCAGCCGCGTTCGCCGGCGCGCGGGTCCAGGTGCTCAGGCTCACCAACACCGGTACCGGCGACACGGCGCTGCTCAAAGCGGGCAACGACCTGATCGCCGCGTGGAGTCCCGGCGATGCTAGCAAGTGGACTCTGTCACCGGCCCTGCCGCTTGACGGGACCAGCCCGATGTCCGCGTCCACCAGCGCCAGCGGGGCGACCGCTGTCGTGCTGTCCGGCGGCCGGGGCGAGATCCTCGGTGGCACGCACGACCCCTGGCGGCCGCTCCCCCCGCTCCCGGCCGCCCGCGCCATCACCCTCGCGATCCTCCCCGACGGCACGGCCGAGGCACTGGCCGCCGACGGCGCCACCCTGACCATCTGGCAGCTCGCCACCGGACCCGCTCGGTGGTTCAAGGTCCAGGTCATCAAGGTGCCGATCCAGTACGGGTCATCTAGCTGATGACGTCCTTGCCGTTGGTGACTAGGGCGCTCCGGCGCAGGAACGTCAGCGCGACACGTCTCCCGGCCGGGGCGCGTGCGTTCCGCTGACGGCAGGAGAGTGTTGTGCGGGTACGCGTTCTAGTGGTGGACCAAGGGCGGGAAGTTCGCGTTCGGAGGCCGGCCCCGCTTGTCGCCGTGACCGTCCGGCTTGCCCATCGCCGCGCGGCCTAACCCACCCGCGAGGCTATGGTGACCGTTATGGAGCGGTGCAGGCGCCGCCTGACGTCAGGCGGCCAGAGCCGCCAGCCCTTGCCCGGCCGCTATCCCCAGACCCATCTGGAGCAGGGCCGGGGCGGCGTCAGCCAAGCCCGCTGACAGCTGGTCGACGGCCTTCCCTGCCAGGTGGCGGTAATGAACGCTCTCCATGATCACCGCCAGCTTCAGGCAGGCCAGGGCGAGGCAGGTGTCCAGATGGTCCGCGGGCAGTACCGCGGTCCTGCGGTACTGCGCCAGTAGCTGGCCGCGGGACCAGAAGCCGTTCGGGATGGTCAGACCGCGTGCCACGTTCACGTGCCGCCGCAGGCCGTCGCCTTCCTCTTCCCAGTAGACCAGGAGCAGGGCAAGGTCCAGCAACGGATCCCCGAGCGTGGACATCTCCCAGTCCAGTACGGCGCGTACGTCCAGGGACGACGGATCGAGAACGATGTTGTCCAGCCGGAAGTCGCCGTGCACGAAGGTGACCGGATAATCGTCTGACAGCGTGCGTGCGCTTTCCGCCAGCCAGCGTGCCAGGCGATCGAAGTCTGGCAGGTCCCTGGTCCGGGTCCGCTGCCACTGCTGCGTCCATCGGCTTATCTGGCGGCCGAGATAGCGGACTGAGCTGGCCGAGTGACCGGGAGCGGGCACCGGCGGCTGGATGGCGTGCAGGCGGGCCAGCGTACCGACGAGTTGCAGGCACAGGTTGGCCGCATCTGCCTCGGCGAGGTTATTCGCGGCAGCCCGGTCGGAGATGATGAGTCCCGGAGTGTAGTCGTAGATCAGGAACGTGACGCCGAGGACCGAGTGGTCATCACAGAGCGCCCGCGGCCTGGGGGCGGGAAAGCTGGTCGCCGACAACGCCGTCAGGGTGCGGAACTCCCGGGTCATATCGTGTGCGGTGGGCATGATGTGACCCAGCGGCGGCCGGCGCAGCACCCAGCGGCGGCCCTCATTCTGGGAGAGCAGGCAGGTCAGGTTGGACCGGCCGCCAGGCAGCAGGCTCACGGTCAGCTCGGCGGCCGGATCGTAGTCCGCCAGTACCCCAGCGAGGTAATCCGCCAGCCGGGCAGTGCTGGTGCCGAGGATGCCGGCCGCCAACGGTTGAGTCAAGGCCCGCCTCCCGTGGTCAGTGTCTGAGAACAACGGCACACCTGGATACTGCCGGGCGTGGCCTAGTTCGGATACATGTTATATTTTCAACTCTATCGTCAGCTATCAACTGGCAGTTCTGATTTTTGAGGGATCCGCATGACTACCATCGATACCCTGGCCGATTTCGTCCTCAGCGTCAGCTTCGCTGATCTGCCCGAGCCGGTGGTCGGGAAGGCAAAGGCGATCGCGCTTAATAGCTGGGGCGTTCAGCTCGCGGCCAGTACGCTGCCGTGGTCTCGGATCGTGTACGACTACGTCCTCGCCGAAGCTTCAGCGGCCGAGTGCACGGTAGTGAACTACGGAACCAAGGCGTCACTGGCCAACGCCTGCCTGGCGAACGGTGCGTTCGCCCACGGGTTCGAGCTTGACGACTATCACCCGCGCACCGCCGTCAAGGGCGGTTCCGTCGTGGTCCCCTCGGCTCTGGCCGCAGGCGAGCTGGCCGGTTCATCCGGCACGGAACTGATCACGGCGATGGTGGTGGGCTACGAGATCATGGCACGAGTTGGCCTGATGATCCGCCCGACCATGCATCGCCGCGGACACCAGGGCACCGGCACCTGCGGCGCGATCGGCGCTGGCGTGGTGATCGCCAGACTGCTCGGCCTGGACTCGACGGCGACTAGGAACGTGCTGGCCATCGCCGCCACCCAGCTCACCGGCATCTCCGACATCCCCGCCTCCGGCCGGGGCACGCTCAAACGAACATTCGCGGGGATCGCCGCGGCCAACGGCGCCCGCGCGGCACGGCTGGCACAAGGCGGCATCACCGGGCCGCACACATCACTTGACCTGGGATCAGGGCTGTGCCGCAGTTTCGAGGCGACCGAGGAGTCGGCCCGCGCTGCTATCGACGGGCTAGGCGGGCACTGGCATGTGCTGGACGTCCGGCACAAGGTATACGCGCAAGATGGCCACATCCAGCCGATCACCGAATGCCTTGCCGAGATACGATCCCGCGAATCGTTCGACGTATCGGACGTGGACCGGGTCGTCATCGGCACCAACAAGCACGCGTACGAGGACATCATCGGCCAGATCCGCGAGCCCCGGACGGCGACTGACGCGCAGTTCAGCCCGAATTTCAGCGCGGCCCTGTTCCTCGCCAGGGGCGGCGCGGGATTCGGCGATTACACCCAGGACGCGGTCGACGATCCCGCCATCCGCGCACTGAGCGAGCGGATCATCCTGCGGATCGACGACGCCGTGCAAGCTGAGTACGCGCGGAGTGGCGCACGCGGCGCGGACGTGGCGATCGTGCTGCGCTCCGGGCGCACCCTGCACGCTGAGATAGGTGCGATGCGCACCCTTACCGACGCCGAGATCGCCATGCGCACGCGCGCCCTAGCGGACCCGGTGGTGGGCGAGGAGGCCGCAGCGGAACTGGTCGCGCTGGTGCAGAGCCTGGAATCCCTGCCCGACGCGAGTCGTCTGGCCACCCTCCTGGTCGGCCGGCCCGTTCACGGCTGATCAGAGGATCATGGCTCAGCGGGCTACGACGAGGGCGTCGCAGCGGACCGCAGTACGAGCCGAGGCGGAATCGAGGCGACGTCGTCGCACTGCTCAAGCTGCCACAGGAACTCGAGCAGTTCGGCATCGATCCGGTCCGCCACCAGCATGGTGAACTTGGCGTTGATGGTGGCGATGTCATCGGCCGGCGTGAGATCATCGCCGCCACCCCCGGACTCCCCCACGACAACGCGCCCATCGGCGAGCTCGACAGTCACCCGTGCCCGGTGGCTCACCGGCACGCGCTCGAACGCCGCGGTGAACTCCGGATTCTCGACGATGTCGGTGCGAGACAAGATGGCACGTATCTCCTGGTCGGCCAGATGGGCATCGTCGAACTGCCGCGGCGTGATCGTCCCGTCGCGCAGCGCGGCCGCGACGACATACGGAATCGAATGGTCGGCAGCCTCACGGGTCTGCGGATTCCTGGCAGGCCCGCCGCCACGCCGCTGCTTCGCGTGCCGGTTAACCTCCACGGTCACGTGCTGGATTAGCGAAGGGTCGCCGATCTCAGCGAAGATCCGCTCGACCGCGAAGATCGCGGGTATCGACGACGCGCAGGCCGAACGCTGCTTAAGGAATGTCCGCTGCACCGCGAACGACTCGCCGTTCCCGCTAAGAGGCGGCAGCTCGAACGCCTGGTTACGGGCCACGTATTCAAGCCAGCCCCGCTCGCCGGTGAAAGGCTCGCTCGGCGCGTGCATGCCCTCGCGGGCGAGGAGTGCGGCGAACACTCCGGCCCGGCCGGCCTGGCCCGCGGCCGCCGCTTTCCACATCGAGAGCTGCCCGGCTCGCGTCTGGTCAAGCGCGTTGTTCGGCACGACGGCCAGCCCGATCGCGTCGGCCAGCTCGGCTCGGCCGAGCCTTAGCAGCTTCGCGGCACCCGCGGCCACGGCGATGCAGGCGAAGTTGGCCGAGTCGAAGCCGGGCAGCTTGGTGGCATCCGCGAGACCGATGTAAACCTCGTAGGCCAGCGCGGCCGCCGTGATGAACTCCCGGCCGGAGCTGTGCGCGTACTCGGCGACGGCGAACACACCCATCAGCGTGTCGCTCGGGTGGCCGTGGCTACTGCCCGGCGAGTGGTACTCGTCGTTCAACTCGGCGTATCGCGACGTTGTCGTGTTGACAAATGCGGCCAGGTCTGCGGTCGTGCGGCCCGGCGTGCCCAGTACCGACGCGCCGTCAGCCTGCGGCATCCGGCTCGCGAGCCGCCGGGCCAGTACGCACGTCCGTCCGTCGAAGCCGGCGATCAGCGCGCCGAGAGTGTCGATGAACCGGGCCTTGGCGGCGTGAACGGCAGCTGCCGGCAACTTCGGGTATTCGATCTCATCGGCGTAGTCGGCCAGGCGGTCCTGAACGTGATCGCTGGACACCACCGCTCCTTGAGCATCTCAGGCAAACGGACCCTGGACACGTTACCATTCTTTAACGCCACTGTTCAACTTATAAGTCAACTATCTGCATAATAGTTGACATGTAGGGCCCTGGCTTGATATTTTGACGACGGCACTCAGCCGGGAACGCAAAGGAGCTAGGCATGCCCACCTTGACCCCGGAGATAGTCGAAGAAGTCTGCGGTCAGTTCAACCGGGATGGCATCAGCATTCAGATGGTTAGCCTCGATGACGGCTCCGGGCAGCTCGAGCTGCAGATGGATCTCATCGACGTTGAGTGCGTCGATTGCGTTATGCCGACCGATTACCTGGAGCGCCTGATTGCGTCGAGCATCCTCAAGCGCTCGGGCCGCCCGTTCCTGGTGAGGCTGCACGACCCGCGCGCCGTCCCGGCGCAGACCCCGCCGACCGCGATGAGCGGAAGCGTCATAATCCTCGATCCGACGGCGGCGAATGACAGCGGAGATCCGAGCCCCGGTCCTGACGTCGGCCCGCTGCGGGGCAAGACCGTGCTCTTCCGCATCGACACGCTGTGGCGTTCATGGGACTGGGTATCGGACGAGTGGATCACGATGCTCGAACGATCCGGAGTGACGGTAAAGTCCTGGCGCCGCACACGCGGTATCCCGGGAGAGGACGGGCGCCGACTGCAGGCCGAATACGAGGGACTCGTCGATTCCGCCGACGCCCTGATCTCCGGACTCGGGAACTGCGGTTCCTGCACGGCCTGGACAATCCGTGACGCGCTCACCGGGATGTCCGCGGGTAAGCCGACGCTTGCCGTGGTCACCGAGCACTTCGTGCCGCTGGCCAAGGTGCTGGCCGAGGACGGGCGCTATCCGGGGCTGCGCCTTCAGGTTCTCCCCTATCCGCTGAACAACCGCCCGGAAGACGAGGTCCGAGCCATCGCGCGGAGCTGCTTCGACGCCATGCTCTCGGTCCTCGGTGCGAGCGTCTGACATGACCGTACTCACCAGTCAGCGGCACGAGGTCGACGCCGATCCGGTCAAGTTCACCCAGCTTTCAGTGGAAAAGGGATGGGGTGACGGGCTTCCCCTCATCCCTCCCACGCCTGACCTCGTGGCGGAGTACGTCGCCGCCGCGGGCGAACCGCCTGAGAAGGTGGTCGGCGCGATCCCGCCGATGGATGGCCAGTGCACCGTCGAGAAGATAGCGATCAACGCCGCGATGACCGCAGTGCCGGTCCGTGCGATGCCGCTGCTGATCGCGGCGGTCGACGCGATGACCGAGCCGGACTTCCAGCTCTACTCTATGACCGTGACGACCGCCCCGGTTACCCCCGCGCTCGTCGTCAACGGCCCGGCCAGGCACGAGCTCGGTATTACCTTCGGCTCGGCCTGCATGGGCGGAGGCGATGGGAGCAACGCCACGATCGGACGGGCCATCCGGCTGATCATCCGCAACGTCGGCGGGCACCGCGTCGGCGTCAACTCCGCGTCGGTCTTCGGGCAGCCGGCCCGGACTACCGGCCTGGTCTTCGGCGAATGGGAAGAGCAGTCGCCTTGGGAGCCGCTGGCACAGCGGCTTGGCGTGCCCGGCAACGCCGTCACCGCGTTCGCCACCATGGGAAACCTCAACATTATCGACAACGAATCCGAGCGAGCCGATCTGCGACTCGACCGGATCGGCCGTTCGCTGGCCTACCCCGGCTCGAACGGATACCGCCCGCACGCCCCTTACGTTACGGTCGTGGTCGCGCTGAACCCCGTCTGGGCCGCTGAGATCGCCGAGAAATACCCGACGGTCGGCACGGTCCAAGAACGACTGTGGGACATCGCCGCGCTGCCGATCACGACGTGGCCCGCCGAGCACCAAGGTCCGCTCCGCGACGCCGGGATGGTGGCCGAGGACGGCCGCGTACACGTTGTGCAGAACCCCGACCGGATTCTGGTTGTCGTGTGCGGAGGCCGTGCCGCCTTGCACGCCATGGCGTTCCACGGCAACGGCGCGTGCGTACCGACCACGCGGGCCTTCGACTTACGCTGACCGCTCAGCAGCGGCGGCGGTTACGCTTCAGCAAGCGTCGCGTCTTGCGCTGGTGCCGGGTGCGGGCAGCACTTTGCCTGCGAGGGAAGAACCACCGTCAGTTATGGCCTGCCTCATCCAATCCGCGCCAGCCCCGTGGCTCGCGCGGTGGCCGGGCGGCCGGCCAGGCGGAGAGTTTCATGGCCGCTCCGGCCGGCCTCGTGCGGTCGCGCGCTGGCTGATCCGCAGAAAGATCCTTGGCACGTCGAGTTGACGAGAGGACAGTGATGACCGCCGCTGACGACCAGACCCAGGACGCGATCGTCGATTTCGCGCTGACCGCCACCGGAGAAGTCCCTGACCCGCGGGTGCTGCATATGGCAGCGTCCCGTTTCCTCGACACTCTAGGAGCGCTGACGGCCGGATTCGGCTCCGAGGCCGGCGCCTCAGCCCGTAGATTCGCGCAAGGACAGCCCGCTGGCGCCTGCTCGGTGATCGGCACGGGTGCACGGGCCGACGCCAGTGCCGCCGCGTTCGCCAACGCCACGGCCGCACGATACCCCGAGCTCAGCGATGTGCTGTCATTGCCTGGGCGGAGAAGCGGCGGCCACCCGAGTGACGTCATTATGCCCTTGCTGGCCCTGTCCGAGGAGACCGCCAGTGGCGGCGTAGCCTTCCTGAGCGCGGTCGCGCTGGCCTACGAGATCTACTACCGGCTCGCCAAGAACGTGGCGCTGGATGAGTACGGGCTCGACCACACCAATCTGGCCTCGCTGGCCGGGGCGGTCGCCGGAGGATGCCTGGTCGCGCTCAAGCCAGAGCAGCTCGCGCAGTGCGTCGCCATCGCCGCGGTTTCAAGCACGGTGAGCAGGAGGTCCAGGGACAATCCGGCTTCATCATGGAAGGCATCAGCCTCCGGCGCGGCCGCCCGCGTGGCCGTCTTCGCGGTACAGGCCGCAGCCGCGGGTATCGAGGGACCACCCGCGCCATTCAGCGGCGCCTGGGGCTGGCCCGGGCGCGAACGCGAACGCGAACGCGCCGCGCCGGTGACGTTCGAGGGCGAGCCAGGCTGGGACGGCCTATCGCACGTCGCGGTGAAGAACCGGCCCGCCTGCATGGCCGCTATACCCGCGGCCATCGCTACCGAGCGAGCGATAGCCGGGATCGGATCCGGAGGCGTGCCGGTGCTGTCGATCCGCCGGGTGACCGTGCGCGTATTCGACCTCGCCTGGGAGCGCTGCGGGCGGCCCGAGGCGGCCAGGCACCCGCGGACGGCCGAGGAAGCCGATCACAGTATCCCCTATGTGGTGGCCTCGACGCTTTGCGACGGGCGGCTCAAGGTGAACAGCTACGCCCCGCACCGGCTCAACGATGCGCAACTTCGTGATCTGATGACGAGGATCATGGTCGTCCCAGATCCCGACCTGTCCGAGCGGCACCGGGCGCTCAGCGGTAGCCGGCCCGCTCATGTCCAGGTCGAACTCGAGTCAGGAAGCGTCGCCGTCGGTGAGGTCGATCGCGTCCCGGGTGACTTGGCCACGCCCCTGACCGATGGCGAGCTCGAGGAGAAGTTCCGCGACAACGCGGAGCCCGTCCTCGCGACGCCGGCCCAGGATGAGGTGATCGCCTCCGTCTGGGCACTTAAGGCCGGAGCCGGCCCGCGGCTGCTCACCGAGTCGTTCGAACGAGTCCGGAGAAGCGAGTGATGTACCGATTCGACGTACTCATCGCCGGAAGCGGAAACGCGGGCCTGACCACGGTCGACATAAGCGTAGAGCCATATAGTGAGGCGGATTTCTACGCTGATCTGAAGACAACGACACTATTCCGGCGGGATAACATCCGGGCACTGACCGAGGTGGCAGAATCCGTCCATTACCCGCCTGGGTGGCAAACGATCTGTTCTTGATACGCTGGCAAAGTCCAACTGGGCACAACCACTCGATTCCCCTCCTTTCCCGGCCTAACCGGTCACATGTGGCATAACGTTCACCTTCGGTGGTCTTTACGTCGACGACGGTGCCCGCGTGCTCGGCCCCACAGGACAGCCCATCCCGGACTATTCGCGGCGGGTGAGATGGCTAGGGGATCTTTTACCACAATTACCCTGGCGGCAGCGGCCTGCTGGCCGGGTGCCATGTTCGGGGCAGAGCGGCGGGCTACGCGGCCGTCGCGATGCGGCACGGACCAGCTAAGGCCTTAGGTGACCTGCAACGCGCCCGCGCTGGTGGCCCGCGCGGCGTCAAGTCTCGACCTAGGCGTCAAGAGTCCACATCTCAGTTAGAATGACATCCATGGCTGTCTAGTTCACGAGAACTCAACAAGTTCTCAAAAGGTAAGGACCTCGGGTGGTATCATCGCGTGACCCTAGCGTGTCGGAGACCGAGACAGAAACCTTCTCTTCTCCGCGAGTTGTCCGCAAGCACAGGATGCGACGGGCCGGCATCCTCAAGGCAGCGGCCAGCGTCTTCGCCGAAATGGGTTACCACAGGGCGAGCCTCGAGGAAATTGCTGACCGCATCGACCTCACCAGGGCCTCCCTATATCACTATTTTCCCAGCAAGGACGCCTTGCTGTCCGCCTGCCTGGAGTACGGAGCCGAGGAGGCAAATAACCGGCTGGCCGAAGTCGTCAAGTCGACGGTGGATCAAACGGCTACGGAAAGGCTGCGCAGTCTCATCATAACGCAGCTAACCGTTATCACGGTGGACGCTCCCGAGCTATCGCGCCTCTTTCTGAGCCCCATGGACTGGCCCGACATGTTCCGCGCGCAGGTCAGGAATCTCCGCGACCGGCACGACAGCTTCTTCCGGCTGGTCATCGAAGAGGGAGTTCACAGCGGAGAGTTCACATGCATTGACAGCAATGTGGCGCGACATTGCCTGCACGGGGGCATGAACTACGTTCCCGTCTGGCTCAGGCACGGAAAACCAGGTCATGAAAGCAGTATCCGGACCGTGGCCGATACCCTGCTTGAGATGTTCGTTAATCCGAGTGCCGCACGGTGAGCAAGTAACGCAGCGGGCCCAGTCGGTGATGGCATGCTCACAGCGCCGCCGTCACAGACCGGGCCGCTAGCTGCCCGGTGACGAGGGCCTCGGTCAGGTTCCCCGCGCCCGGGTACAGCGGTCCCCACATCGAGCCGAGTTCACCCGCGCTGTACAGCCCCGGGATCGGCTGCCCGTGGACGTCAAGAACCTCCGCCCTGGCACTGCGACGCGGCCCGCCCTGGGTGTTCAGCAGGCAGGGCCATACCGGCACGGCGTAGAACGGCGGTTTCACCACCGCCTCCATCGTCTCTGGAGTTCGCCCCCAGTCGTCGTCGCCCGTCTCGCAGGCCGCGTTGTACCTGCTCGCGGTCCGGCCGAGCCAGTCGACCGGCAGGCCCAGCGTCTTGGCGAGACCGGGGATGCTGTCAGCCTGGATGATCCAGCCCCGCTCTATCTCTGCCGAGTTGTCGTGGCTCCACTGGTAGCCGTAGTTGTAACCGCTGATCTGATCGCCGAAGGGGCCCTTCAGACGGGTTGTCTCGTCGAAGATGAGGTAGCTCGGGCACCTGGCCATCCGGCCGGTGCCTGGGTCGCGGTCGAGCATGCACAGGCCCGCGACTTGCCGGCTCACGCCCGTCTCGTTCATGAAGCGCCGCCCCGTCTGGTCCACGAGGAACACGCCCTGCGAAGGCGGATCGCAGGTGAACGCCGCCTGATATCCGGGCGCTTTCAGCCCGAACCGGGCCGCGATCGCCGACATATGCCACAGTTGCGCGCCGACCTCCTGAGCCAGCCGGATACCGTCGCCGGTGTTCCGGTCCGGAGGGGACAGCGCGGGCAGCACGGCACCGAACTGATCCAGGTGCAGGTCGGGCGCCCAGGCAAACCCGCCGCAGGCGAGCACGACCCCGCCGCGCGAACGCAGTTTCCTTGCCGAGCGGCCGTGCAGAATCTCGACTCCGGTTATCCGGCCTGCTGCGGAGCGTAGCAGGCGACTTACCCGGACTCCGTATTCCACGGGCACGTTACGCCTGGCCACGTTGCTGGCCAGAAGCTGCCAGATGGCCTGGCCCCCGGTCATCGTCGCGGGCCGCGCTATCTGCACCCTCGACCCGATGGCATCCGCGTCGGGCGCGCCGGGGAATCCGCTCCCTTCCCGGACCACGCTGAGCGCACGCCGCGAATTCTGGTCATGCGGCACGAGCTCGCCGCCGAGACCGCGCAGCCAGTCGGGCAGGGTAGCCAGCCCCGCCACGTACGCCGCGATCACCTCTGGCGGTGTCGCCGGGCCGCACAGCGAACTGAAGTGGCGGATGGCGCCCGCGGCGTCGTTGAGCAGGCGGATATTTCCGCCCGATACGGCGGTGCTTCCGCCCCCTGATTCCGCCTTCTCCAGGACGACGACGTTGGCACCGAGGTCGTGCGCGGTAATAGCGGCCGCGGCTCCAGCCCCGCCGAACCCGACGATAACCGCGTCTACCAGTTCACTACTCATGTCACCGCTTCCAGAGTCAGATTCGGAGCGCTTCGACCGACCTGCGTTACAGGATCAGCGTGACCTGCGGAATGTAGGCCACCGCGACCAGGCCGACGAAGATCGCGGCCAGGTACGGGATCATCTTTCTGCTCACCGCCCGGGGCTCAGCGTCCACGACCTCGCAGGTGAACAGGTAGCCGACACCGATCGGCGGGAGGAAGGTACCGAAGCCGAGACCGATGATGAGCACAATGCCGAACTGAGTGCCGTTGACGCCCAGACTGGTGGCCACGGAGAGCAGCGGCGGACCCAGCACGAGCAGCGCGGGCAGGCCCTCAAGAATACTTCCCACGATGGGCAGGGCCACCACCATCAGGGCCAGGAAGAGGTACTGGGAATGGATACCGCCCAGCCACAGCTCGAACTCCGTGGTGGCATTGCCGATTTGCAGCGCGTATGAGGTCACGCTTGCCCCGGCGACGATCAGCTGGACCGTGCCGACCAGGACCGCGACGCTGACGGCCATTCCCCACAGGTCACGACCCACGACCGCTGGCGTACGCACGATCGCGCGGCGGCGCGACAAAAGTACGATGAGCAGGCCGAGCGCCACAGCCAGGGCGGACGACTCCGTAGGCGTCACGTTTCCGCTCGTGATGCCGCCGACGATAATGCCTATGACGGCGAAGGCAGGAACCGCGGCGATGAGATGCTGCGCCCGCGCCCACATCCCGACCTTAGGAATGGTCCGGTCGCGTAGTTTCTGCGAGCTGAAATGCGTGACGGTCACGATCAGCAGGCCGAGCACGACGGCCGGAAGTATCCCGCCGATGAACAGCGATCCAATCGACAGAGCCGTGATCGAGCCGAGAATGATGATCGAGGTGCTCGGCGGCACGGTCTCGCCCATGATCGCGGTCACCGCCAGCACAGAGGCCAGCTGTTCGCGTGACTCGCCGCGCTCAGCGTACTCACGCTCTACCGCCGTGCCCACCGCCGAGACGTCCGCCAGCTTCGAGCCGGACAGCCCGGAGAACAGGAACATCGACACCGTTACCACGTGCATGAGGCCGCCACGCACGCGGCCGACGCAGTCGTCCGCGAAACGCACCAGCCCCCGGCTCAGGCCGCCATCGCTGAGCAGGTATCCGGCCAGGATGAAGAAGGGAATGGCCAGCAGGATCGTGGTGGTTACGGCACCCTGCATCGTCGTCGGCACAGTCTCAAACAGGCGGCCGGCATGATTGGAGAGGGCAAGGTAGGCCGTACTCGCCAGAGTGAACGCCACGGCGATCGGGCTGCCGAACGCTAGCAGGGCACAGAACAGGAGCACCGAATCCACCGGAACCGGGCCGACGCCGGCCGCGACGGAGATTCCCCACGCGATAGCCAGCACGACCAGGATGGCCACCAGCGCCACGATTCCGCGGGCCAGCTCAGACCAGGTCCGTACGGCTAGCCGCAGCACCGCGTACACCACGAACGCGACCATGCCGAGCTCGATGGGACAGGCGAGATAGGTGGTCCGCAGGCCCAGGATCGGCGTCGTGGTCGACCAGACGCTCTGCAGGTACGGCACGCTGGCCACGCCGAGCACGACGGCGAACACCAGGGTGGTGACGTCCTGGACCACCGGCGCCACCGCCGCCACCGCGGGCACGCGCGCGGTGATTATCTTGACCGAAAGGGATTTGCCCCGCGCATAGGCCAGGGCGGCTCCGACAAAGGTCAGCACGGACAGCGGGAGTACGGACACCTCCTCGTCCCACAGCAGGGCGTGGCCGAAGACGTCGCGGCCCACGAAGTCCGCCACGACGATGGCGAGTTCGGCGAACAGCGACAGGACGACCAGAGTCTGCAACGCCCCGTCGAACGCGCGCTCAGCTGAAGCCAGGCGTTTCTTGAACGCCGACGCCGGCGCGGTCACCTCGACACCGTCGTCAGAGTGACCGCCCGGCAGCGGCGCCGCCTCGGGGTGTACCTCGGAACTGACCAGTTCGCTCCCCCGAGCCTTACGATCCATGGAACTCCCTATCAAATCCGGCGGGGCGCCCAGTCCCGCTAGCCGGAGATCGACGCTTGAGCCTCATTGAGCAGGCTGGATCCGTACTTGCTCGTGAACACCGGATACACCTTCTGGGTCGCTTCCTGTTTCCACGCGGCCACGCTGGCGCTCGGCATCGTGGAAAAATGCACTCCATCAGTTTTCAGTAGGTTCATGTCCTGGGCATTCTC
The DNA here is from genome assembly GCA_036490795.1 of Streptosporangiaceae bacterium. GTDB lineage: Bacteria > Actinomycetota > Actinomycetes > Streptosporangiales > Streptosporangiaceae > JAFARZ01. Next base: position 20,224 of record DASXDG010000056.1, on the reverse strand, counting down.
GGCGTCAATGCCAGTGTCCGCCTTCTGCTCGGCCTCGCTAACCGCTTTCTGCAGGTCCGTAGCCAGGTTCGCGGGCAGCGAGCTGAGGAATGATGGGTTGGCGATCAGCGTGTTCTCGGTATAGCCCGCCCCGGTGCCGACGACGGTGAAGTACTTCGCTACCTCTTGCCATTTATTCGCCAGGACGATGCCCGCCGAGAAAGGCGCCACGCTGAATTCCCCGGTCTGGTAGCCCGTATACACCTCGGCCTGCGTTGATGGCACTGGGATGGCGCCGAGCGACGAATACGTGGTCGTCAGTAGCGGATCGGCGATCACGCGGATCTTCTGGCCCTTCAGGTCGGAGATCGAGTTGACGAATCCTGTCCTGGATAGCAACTGGCTGAATCCCTCGTCCTCCCAGCCGAGCAGCTTGATGTGGGCCGAGCTGTTCAGTTCGGAGATGAGAGCGGCACCCGCCGGACCGGCCGTCACGGCGTGGACGGCGGGAAAGCCGGAGAACAGGAACGGCAGGTTGAACAAGTCAAACTCGCCGACAACGGCGGTCAGGTCACTCGTCGACGTCACGGCGAGCTGAACCTGATTCTGCTGCAGCAGCGTCTGCACCTGACCGGGGGTGCCCAGGTCGCTGTTATAGTGCAGCTGGAATTGCAGCTGACCGCCACTCAGACTAGTCGCGTCTTGCGCGGTGTATTCGAGTATGTCGCACTGCGACGCGTTCTGCGGAACCGGGCAGCTTCCAATTACTGTGTACTTCTTGCCCGAGCTGCCACTCTTGCTTGAATTGCTCGAATTGACTGAACTCGAACCGCTAGAGCTGCAGGCGGCGAGCAATAGCACGGATATCACGCCTAGCGCACCGAGCCGGGCGGCTCTTTTTCTTCGAAGGTAGCTGAACATCATCGCTCCGCTCATGATTCACTCTCGGAGATTGTCTGCGCCAGCGTCTGGATATCATCCAGTTTCGTCAGGTTACGGACCAGATCCTCGACTCCGCTGGCTTGCGCTTCGCTCAGAATGCCGCTCGAATACCGGAAGAACTTCCGGCGAGCCAGCACTTCGAGCTCATCGGTGGTCAGGCGGCGGACCCCGCTGGCCGTGAGCACCTCGGTGGATCCGGATCCCTCGATGAGGATCTCGCCTCCATCCGCGATGGAGCGGCCGGTAGGCCCGCTTCTTTCCTCGATACGGACCCGGCGCGCCAGCTGCCCGATGGCAGCGTCGGTAAGGGTTTCCGCGGACAGGGTCACCAGGCCGTCGGCCCCACTGGCTAGCGTGGTCGCTACCATGAAGGGCAGGCTGTACTGCGCGCCGAGTACCGAAGCGGGCGCGGCGTCGAGGTGACGGGATTCTGCGGCATCCGCGCCGGTCCGGATCGTGACCTGACGTATCGCGCTGATGTCGATGCCTTCTGCGTGCCGCTGATCGAGCGGGGGCACGAGGGGAAGGATGGTTCCGTGTACCGGATACGGCTTGACGGTCAGTCTCGGCCACAGCCAGTCTGAGCCGAGCCCTTCGACCAGGAGCTCAGGCCGGGGAGCCGGTGAGTACGCGTTCAGGTACCCGTAGGTGCCTTCGAGGACGGTCGGCGGTCCGCTGATGCCCTCGGCGGCCATCAGCGCGGACTCCAGGCCCAGCTGAGCCGAGCGTCCCAGGTGGAATCGCTTTGTTTCTGCCCCGGTCCAGACGAATTCGATGAGACCGCACGCGTGCGACCCGGCGATGCCCAGCGCCGAGACGATGCTGTCGACCGGTAGACCGTGCAGCACGGCCACGGCCGCGGCCGAGCCGAATACCCCGCTGACGGCCGGGTTGTGGAAGCCTCTGGTCTTCTCGGTGAGCATGGTCTGGGCCGCGGCGACCCGGACCGCGACCTCGTAGCCGACGGCCAGCGCGCGCAGGAAGCGGTCGCCGTCGACGTGCGCTGCCTCGCCGGCCGCGAGCACGGCCGGGAACACCGATGAACTCGGATGCGCGCCGGAGTGGAAGTGGTCTATCTCGAAACCGCCGATCGCCGCCCCGTTGACGAAGCTCGCACGGGCCCGGTCGAGCCTGGCTGACCGGCCGAAGATGCTGGATTCGCCGACGCCGCCGAGTTTGCTGGCGAGCTTGGCGACGTTAGCCGACCACGGCTGGCGGCTCCCCAGGAAGCCAGCGGCCAGGTTGTCGAGAACTAGCCAGCGCAGCCGCTCCACGTGCTCGGCCGGCAGCGTGGCCGAACCAGCCTGATGAGCGAACTCCGCTAGCCGGATCGTCTCGCCGGTCACCGGGGTCCGGATTTCGCGATCGCGACCGCGCGTTCCGCCGCGGCCTGGCCGGCCCTGCGCCCCAGGACGAGACCCGATACAAGCCCGCTCCCGCCCGGGTAGTTGTGATAAAAGATCCCGCCCACCAGTTCTCCGGCCGCGTACAGGCCGGGGACCGGCCGCCGGTAGTCGTCGAGCAGCTCACCCCTTGAATTCGCCTGCAGCCCGCCGAAGGTGAACGTTATGCCCGCGCCGACCGCGAATCCGCTGTAGGGGGGCTTGTCGATCCGCATGGCCCAGTTCGACTTCGCGGGTTGTATCCCGGCGGTTCCGCGTCCGTCGACCCCGGTGAAGTCCACCTCGTCGTGATGGATGGATGCGTTGTACTCGGCCACGGTCTGTGCCAGGCCCTTAGGATCCACATCCAGTTCGCGAGCTATGGTCCCGAGATCGTCGGCGACGACTTTGGTCGCGGTACGCCATCGGTACCCGCCGCGGGCGAGGTCCATGACCTTGGCGTCAAAGATCTGGACCGCATAGGCGCCGGGCTGGCCGATGATCTTCTCCCCGAGGCTGGCGTATGTATAGGCCCGCAGGGCCTCGCCCTCGTCGAAGAATCGCTGACCGTGCCGGTTCACGGTGATGCCGAGACGGTAGGAATAGCGCTGGTGCACGTCCGGGTGCTGCCAGTCACCAGTCTCCGGAGCCAGGTAGTCCCAGGCGACCGCGTGGCATCCGCTCCAGTTGCCGTTAGTGCGCACGCCGGCCTCGATGGCCATGTTCAGGCCGTCGCCGGTGTTGAACTCGGTTCCGCGCACCTTGGCTAGGTCCCAGCCCCGGCCCAGATACTGGGCCCGCATCTGGGCGCTGGCCTCGAAGCCGCCGCAGGCCAGTACCACCGCCGGGGCCGTCAGACGGAGCTCGCCTTCCGCGGTGCGGGCGAGAACCCCCGAGATGGCGCCCGACTCCGTCAGCAGACCGGTAGCGGCGCAGCCGTAATGCATGACGATCCCGCGGTCGGCGGCCTGACGGTACAAATTGTTGACCAGCCCGGCTCCGCTTTCGTAGTGCTGGATGTCATCGCCGCCCATGAACCGGATCTTTTCGCCCTGCTTCACTTCGTCCATGCCGAAGGGAAGCTCAAAGCGCGCTCCCATGCTCTTGAGCCAGTCGATGCCGCCCCTGGCCTGACCGACGATCAACTCGGTCAGCTCGGGATCGCACCGCTGGTGGGACATGGCCAGCAGGTCATCGCGGAAGTCATCTTCGGTGTATGGCTGCATATCGACGTTGGCCAGTTCGGCGGGATCCTTGCCGACGATCGCGGCCACGTCGGCCAGGTCCCCGTGGGGCACGCGGAAACGTCCTCCGGATAGCGCGGAGTTGCCCCCTCGCTTAACCGTCGGCGCCTTCTCCAGGAGCAGGACGCGTTCGACCACTTCCCGAGCGGCGAGTGCGGCACACAGTCCCGCGTTGCCGCCGCCAACCACGATCACGTCCGCGGCAGTTCCGGCCGGATCCCTGACCATACGTTTCCTTCCTATCCGCCCCGCCGCAGACAACTCACCTGAATGCGATATGCGCGCGCGCAGGGAGATGCCGCCGGACCACGAGGGCCAGAACGGCATGGGCGGATTGTGCTGTGAGTGTGACAGGCGGCCGGTTAGGGCAGGTGCCGCTGGCCGGGAGCACCCCGGCCGTGATCGGGTCCTGGCGAATTCGAAACCGCAGCGATTCGGTCCACTGAGCTGCAGCTCGGGTCGTCATACCAGCTCCTCGATGCGCCGTAGGCTGATATTTACCATCTGATGAGTTAATTGTCAACCATAGAGTTAGGTAGACTAGGCCTGACCTGGCCACCTGCGGCGTCTGTCGAACGGGCGAACGGGTGGACAACGACCTAGTGCCAGGAACAGGAGATCCGATGAACCAGCCCGCCGCGCTCAGGGAACTGCTCAGCCAGCCGGGGATCATCGTGACCCCGGCCGCCTATGACTGCCTGTCCGCTCGGCTCATTGAGGGGGCTGGGTTCGAGGTGGTCGCGATCACCGGCGCGGGAGTGACAGCGAGCACCCTCGGCATGCCCGATCTCGGGCTGATCACCATGTCCGAACTCGTCGAGCGAGTCCGGAATATCGTCGCGGCGGTCAGGGTGCCGGTCATCGCCGACTGCGAGACAGGCTTCGGCGGCATCCTCAACGTCATGCGGACGGTAAGCCTGATGGAGGCGGCCGGCGTCGCCGGCTACTTCCTTGAGGACCAGACGGCTGACCGGAGGTGCGGGCATTTCGCCAACAAGTCCGTGATCCCGATCGAAGATATGGTGGCCAAGATCAAGGCCGCGGTGCGGGCTCGCCAGAACCCGGATCTGTTCATCATGGCGCGGACAGATGCCCGCGACGTGGAAGGGCTTGACGCCGCTCTGGTCCGTGCTCGGGCGTACGCCGAGGCCGGGGCGGACAGCCTGTTCGTGGAGTCGCCCAAGACCACCGATGAGCTGGCCCAGATCGCCGACACGCTCGCCGATCTGCACCTCCCATTGAAGGCGAACATGGCCGAGGGCGGCTCCACCCCGTTGCTCTCGGCCCAGGAACTGCAGACGCTCGGTTACAAGTTCGCTCACTTCCCGGGAGCGTGCCAGAAGGTGGCGATGAAGGCGACCGCCGCGTTCCTGGCCGACCTGCGGGTGAACGGTCATATCGGCAACTACTTCCCGGCACGGATGTCAACGCTCGACGAGCGCAGTGAGCTGCTCGGGCTGGCAAGGTTTCAGGCGCTCGAGGAGGAACTGCTCGGCAGGTCCTGACCCGGGGCCCGCAGCCGGACCAGGCACATCAGGCCGCGGATGTCGTCGAGATCATCGAGCCGGCCAACCAACTCGATGATCTCGGCGATCCGGGGCTGGGGCAGGATACGCCCGGCCAGCCGGGCGAACTTCTCCTCGATCTCCGCCCGGGTCAACGGGTCGTCGGGATGCCCCTTCGGGGCGTGACCCGCGCGCTCGGCTATGCGACCGTCGGCCAGCGTGAGGACGAGCCGGCACGCGTACTTGGTCGGCTGCGGGACGGCGTGCGGGTGCAGGCGGACAAGCCGGGCGGCTTGCCGCACAGCGGGATCGGCCCATGCGGACGCGGCCATGTAGTCTTCGAGGTCGTTGCGGCCGCGGGCGAGGCGCAGTGCCAGTGAGAACGGCAGGCTGAACTGTGCCTCGATCGTCTGGCTCGGCTCTGCGGGGCCGCCGATATGCAGCGCCAGCGCCTGATCAAGGTATACGTCTAGCTGGCGGACCTGCGAGGAGCCGATGCCCAGATCGCGCATCAGCCCGGCGAGCAGGGCGATGGGCAGCTGCTGCGTGGCCGTCGTCGGGTACAGCTTGAAGCCCGCCCGCTCTAGGCCGGCTCCCGCCGCCAGCGGCGGAAGCGGCACTTGGGCGTCGTCAATGCCGGCCAGCACGCGCAAGATGCCGCGCCGGCCCTCGAAGATGGCCGTGGGGCCGGTGAGGCCATAGGCGGCCAGCGTGGCCGACTCGATGCCGTCGCGGGCGGCCATCCCGCTGTGCACGCGCTTCACCTCGCCGCCGCTCTGGTCGTATTCCATCGTGCCCGACGCGTGACTGCCGGCGATGCCGAAGGCATGCCGCAACTGGCCGGAGGGCAGCCGCAGGAGCCGTCCGGCCACGGCCGCGGCCGAGAACACGGAGAACACGGCGTGCGTGTGGTATCCGCGCTGATGCAGCTGGCGTCGCATCAGCAGGCCAAGGAAGCAGGCCACGTCGTAACCGGCGACGATCGCCGTGAGCAGGGCCTGCCCGTCGGCGTATTCCCGTTCGCCCATGGCCAGGGCGCAGGGCAGCACGACCGATCCTGAGTGTGCGCCGATCTCAGCCGCGTAGTCATCCAGTTCGGCGCCCTGGCCGTAGACGGCGTTGACGAAGGCGGCGTGTGCCGCTGGGACCCGTCCGGCTTGGTTGACGATGCTCGCCTCAGCCCGGCCGCCGAGCCGCATCATGTAGCGGCAGGCCGGCTCGGTCCAGGGCAGCACCGAGCCGGCCAGCTGGCAGCCGAGCTGGTCGAGCAAGGCGGACTTGGCGATCTCGACCGATGGCCCGGGGAGATCGGCGTAGCGAAGGCTCGCCACGTAATCCGCCAGCCGGGCGGATATCGTCACGGGCCGAGCCCGTCCCTGATCATCTCGATGACGCGCCCGGCCCTGGCGGCGGAGCGGAACGTGCTCACAACAGCCTCGATCTGTTCGGCACGTTCGGCGCCGATGACCGGGGCGGCTAGCCGCTGGAACTTGCCGGTCAGCTCGTCCGCGCTCATCGGCACGGTGAGCGACCCCTTGCCGCCCGGGACGGTCGAGGACAGGATCCGCCCGTCGGTCAAGGTGATGACCACCCGGGCGGGCTCGTCGCCGGGATCGCCTTGCGGCAGGTCGGCGCCCACCTCCACGCGCACGAGCTCGGCCAGGCGGAGCGTCTCGGGGTTGGTGACCGCGGCGTCGGTGAACTGGCCGGTGAGGGCGGCGCCCTCGGCCAGCAGCGCCGCCACGGCGTAGGGCAGGCTGAACTGGGCCTGGTGCCCGGTAGCCGGACGCGTCTTGACCGCCCGTGGTTCGGCGAAGGTCTCATGCGCGTGCCGGTGGGTGAGGACGAGGACGTCCGTGACGTCTGCGGCCCGGATGTCGTGCTCGCGGCGCAGTTCGTCGACCGCGGTGAGGGCCGGGTGGATCCCGCCGGCGCAGGCGTACGGCTTGTACATGATCAGCGAGATGTCGAATTCCTCGGCCAGCTTGGCGTCGATAACTGACAGGTCGTACTGGCCTTCGCCGCAGAAAGCGCGGTAGAAGCCGCGCTTGCCTTCCAAGACAGCGGGCGGGCCGGTAACTCCGTGGCGGGCGAGTTCGGCGGCCAGTATCCCGCCGTGCGCGGCCCAGCCGGCGTGGAAGGACTTGACCATCGACCCGGCGGACACGGTCTCGGACAAGCCGGAGGCCATGCTGCCGATGATTCCGTACATGTTGACGATCTGCTCCCGCGTCAGGCCGAGCAGGTATGCGGCCACGGCGCCGGCCGCGAACGGGCCGAACAGCGGGGTAGTGTGCAAGCCGCGCTCGCGCCCGAGGTAGTTCGGGTACGGGGTCGCCGCCGACAGGCGACCGATGATGTCGTAACCGAGCACGACGGCCGTCAGGAACTGCGCGCCTGACACGTCGAGAAGCTCGCTGGCCGCCCATGCCGCGGGCATGACCACCACGCCGGGGTGCACCTTCGAGCGGTGGTGTGCCTCGTGATCGTCGAGTTCGATCGAATGGCCCATGGTGCCGTTGGCCAGCCCGGCCAGCGCCATGGGCACCCGGGTGCGGGTGCCGATGACCGTCGCCTGTTCCGCGCCGCCGGTGGCCAGCACGTAGGCCGTGACCGCCCGGGCGGCATCGCTGCTCGACCCGGCCAGGGCGACGCCGAGGAAGTCCAGCGTGGACAGTTCGGCCTGCCGCAGCACGTCAGGCGGCACCACGCCGGGCGTCAGGCCAAGAGAGAAATCCGCGAGGATTTCCGTGTAGGTTCTTTCACTCATGCGTCCCTCGTCTCATCAGGCCGGGGGCCGGAACGGGCCGCGGCGGCCGCGTTCTGACCAGCGATGCGGCCCATCACCGAGCCCCAGCTAAGGCCGCTGTTACCTGGGTAGTTGAAGTAGAACAGGCCGCCAACGAGCTCACCGCAGGCGTAGAGGCCCGGAATCGGATCGGCGTCGGTACTGACCACCTGAGCGCCGGTCGTGACCCGCAGGCCGCCGAAGGTGAACGTGACCCCGCAGGTCACGGCGAACGCTTCGTAGGGCGGCTGGTCGATGGGGTTGGCCCAGTTGGACTTGGGCAGGGCGAGTCCCGCCGTGGACCTGCCGTCCTTGACGGCTGGGTCGAACGGCAACTGCGAGGTAGCGGCGGCGTTGAACTCGCGTATGGTCTGCAGGCACCGTGTCGCGTCGACGCCGTCAAGCTTCCCGGCCAGTTCCTCGACGGTGTCTGCCGTTACCCGGGTGACCTGCGGGATCCGGTAGTGAGAGCGCTGTAGCAGATCTTTTACCCGAGCGTCATAGATCTGCCAGGCGAACTGGCCTGGCTGGCGGAGGATCTCCCGCCCGTACTTCGCGTAGGTGAAGTTGCGGATGTCGGCACCCTCGTCGACGAAACGCCGTCCCTGGGCGTTCACCATAATGCCCAGCGGGTAGGCGTGCCGGTTGAAGCCGTTGCCGACCGCAAGATCACCGAACTCCGGTGCGTTCAGATCCCAGCCCACCGCATGGCAGCCTGACCAGTGCCCGGCAGGAGCCGCGCCTGCCTCCAGCGCCATCGCGATGCCGTCACCGGTGTTGAACCGGCTGCCCCGGACCTTGGCCAGATCCCAGCCCGGGCCGAGGTAACGCGCGCGCCATTCCCTGTTCGCCTCGAAACCGCCGCTGGCCAGCACCACGCATGCCGCGGCGATACGCGTCGTACGGCCGGCGATCCTGGCCACCACGCCGTTCACGCCGCTGTCATCGGCGAGGAGGGACAGGGCCCGCGCCTGGTAGAGGATCACCACGCCTGCCCTGCGGGCGGCCCGGGTCAGCGCCTGAATCAGGCCCCGGCCGTTGCCGGATACCTCAAGCGGGGCACCCCCCCAGAATTTCTGGCGGCCGCCGACCTTGAAGGCCTGACGTCCGTAGGAGGGAGCGAACGTGACCCCGTGGCCTGCCAGCCACTGGACGGCCGCGAAGCTCCGGGTGACGAGCAGTTCCGACAGATCGGGGTCCGCGCGGTATTCCGTGACCCGGGCAATGTCGTCGTAGAAATCCTCTTCGGAGTAAGAGCCGAAGTCAACGTTGCCGCGCTCCTGCGCGCTGAGGTCGGGCACAAGCTTGAGGAGATCCTCCTGGCCGCGGTAGGGAAAGCGCATGCCGCCACCGGTGAACGCGGTGTTGCCGCCAGCTAGCTCGGCCGGCGCTCGTTCCAGGACGACCACGCGTGCACCGTTGTCGGCAGCGGAAAGCGCCGCGCACAGGGCAGCGTTGCCAGCTCCCACCACGACCACGTCGATGCGGTCAGGCAGAACGGCCCGGCCATCTGCTACGTCGACCACCAATCACTCCTCAGGTTCTGGACGTAGTTCACCTGACACTGGTGTGCGGTGACCTTACTGAGCGGCCGGCATGAGACGCGACACGATGGCGCTGACGTCGGGCAGCGACTCCAGGCTGATCACGAGCCGGTGCAGGTCCCGCGCATCGGTCTGCGAGAGGTAGCCGCGGGTGCACATCACGAACTTCTCCAGCTGCTCATCCTCGGTGAGCCAGCGACCCGCCCATCCCTTGGCCACGGGAACGATCCGTTCCAGCTCACGTCCATCAGCCAGCGTGATCCGCACGATCGCACCGAACTCGCGCTCGTGCCTGTACTGCTCGTCGATAACGTGCTCGACGCGCCTGATCAGGTCATTCACCTGTTCGTCGGCGAGGGCCTCGGTAGAGAAGGCAGACAAGTCCGCGCGGCGGTGAACCAGCGCGGTCGCCAGGCAGAAAGGCATGCTGAACCGTGCTTCTTCCACCGTGGTCGGCCGCGGGTAGGTGAGGATTCTGGTAGCTCGCTCGTTGGTGGCCACGAGAATCTTCTCGATGGCCGTGCCAGCTGACTGCCCGGCCAGGTCCAGGGCCGCTTCGACGGCCGCCGTGGCCTCGCCGCAGCATGGATACGGCTTCAGTCCCACGCCGAACTCGGACTCGATGTCCCAGATGCTGCCGAGTTCACGCAGGGGCCCGAAGTCCGGGTCCAGGTCGTCACCGAAGGCGTCGAAGTATCCGTGCCTGCGCTCGAGGATGTTCTTGGTTCCGGTGAAACCGTGGCTGGCCAGCAGCGCTGCCTGGACCCCGGCGCGGGCCGCGGCGCCAGCGTGCAACGGCTTGGCCATGGAGCCGATGTTCCCGCGCAGGCCGGCCGCGGAGGATGCCGCGATCGAAAGGCAGTTCTCGGTGGCTTCCGGATCCAGGCCGAGAAGGCTCGCCCCGGCCGCGGCGGCGGCCACCGTGCCGATCGTGCTTGTGGCATGCCATCCCCGGTCGTAATGCCTTGGGTTCAGCAGTCGCCCGAGCTTGGCGTCGATCTCGAAACCGATGAGATACGCCAGCACGAACTCCTGGCCTGAGGCCGGGTGCACCGAGCTGAGCGCCAGCAGGGCCGGCACGAGGTGACAGCCTGGGTGCATCGGGCCGGGATGGTTGACATCGTCGTAGTCCAGCGCATGCGCCGCCACGCCGTTGAACAAAGCGGCATCCAAGGCGTTGGTGGACTCAGCGGTGCCGATCAGCGGATGCTTACCGTTAAGGGAACCTGCGTCGCGGAGAGCAGCCAGGACACGATCCGCGATGTCGCAAGAAGCCCCGGCCGCCATCACGCCGATCGTGTCGGCGACACAGGCCACTGCCCGGGTACGGGCCAGAGCCGGCAGGTCACCGAATGTCGTCTTGCCGATGAAACCGACCATTGCCGCCGTTGGACTGATGGCAGTTTGCGTCATGCACGCTCCAGCTGTCAGGGGGCCCGGCGTCCTATTCTTGTCGTCTCGCTGTTAGGATGTCAACGCTAGAGTTGAATAATTTCGACAAGGACAGCGGGGTAAGTTCCGCATTATGCCTGGGCACTGGGCAGTCAGGTTCCAGACTGGTCTGCACCGAGCCGGGCTGGAACCGACCTCCATGTTCGTTTCCCTCCGCATCCGCGACTACCGTCTGCTGTTCTGGGGCCAGGGCCTGTCGGTCTGCGGGACGTGGATGCAGACCGTGGCCCAGGGATGGCTGGTACTGGAGCTGAGCAACAGCGGGACGGTGCTGGGAATCATCGGGTCCGCGCGTTACGTGCCGATTCTCCTGCTAGGCCCGCTCGGCGGGGTGGCGGCCGATCGCTTCGACAAGCGGCGGGTCCTGCTGGTGACGCAGGCGGTATCGGGCGCGCTGGCCGCGGCCCTCGCGGTCATCGTCTGGACCCGGCAAGACCGGCTCTGGCTGATCGGGACGATCGCCCTAACCCTGGGAGTGGTCAACGCCTTCGACCAGCCGGCTCGCCTCAGTATGGTAACGGAGCTCGTCCCGGATCGCCTGGTCGCCAACGCGGTGACGCTCAATTCGCTCACCCAGAATGTCGGGCGCGTGGTCGGCCCGGCCATGGCAGGGCTCATGATCACCGCGTTCGGGCTGGTAGCTTGCTTCGCCGCGAACGCCGTATCTTTCGTGGCGGTGATCGCGGGCCTGCTGCTCATGGACGGCCGGCGTGATGGTGCCGCCCGTGGCCGCGCGGCCCGCGCACCCGGTCAGCTCAGGGAGGGCCTGCGGTACGTCAGGCACACTCCGCGGATTGCGATCCCGCTGCTGATGGTGACGGTGGTCGGGGCCCTAGCGTGGGAGTTCCCGATCAGCCTGCCGCTGATGGCCAGGGGTGCCTTCGGAGGCGGGGCCGGCACATACGGGGCGATGATGGCGGCCATGGGAGTCGGCGCGGTCATCGGCGGCCTGATCGGCGCCGCTCGCTCGCGCGTCATGCCGGTAAGCCTGGCGCGCTCCTCGCTGGTGTGGGGCTTGACGATCTTGCTGGCTGCCGGCGCCCCCAACCTGGACCTCGAACTGGGCGCCCTGGTCCTGGTCGGGTATTCAAGCGTGAGCTTCAACTCGCTCGCGAAGACCCTGCTTCAGCTGGCCGCCGTACCCGCCATGCGCGGGCGCGTCATGTCCATCTGGAACATGGCCTGGACCGGGTCCACGCCGCTGGGCGGCCCGCTCGTCGGCGCCGTCGGCGAGGTGGCTGGCGCGCGCTGGGCGCTGCTGGTCGGGAGCATCGCGGCCCTGGTCGCGGGTCTGGCGGCCTACCGCAGGCTCGCCGCGGAACCGGACTCGTCTCCCGTCTCGCAGGAGCCTGACGCGTAAGGTTCAGGGGCGGCCAAGCACGAGCAGGGTACGTTCGAAGGTCTGGACGGTCACGCCGGACTGGTTGATCACGGTGTGCTTGAGGCAGACGATTCCGGTGCCAGGTCTGCTCTGGCTCGGGCGCGCGGATCCGACCTGGGTCGTGACCTGGATGGTGTCCCCCGGCCGGGCCGGCGCCACGAACTTGGCGTTGCCGATGCCGAGCGCCGCGACGACCGATCCGTATCCGAGTTCGTCGGTGAGACCCATCGCGTAGGCCATGATCATCGGGCCGGGGACCACGCGACCGCCGAACAGCTGCTCGCGCGCGAATATCTCGTCAGTGAAGACCGGGTCGACGATGCCGGTCAAGGATGTGAAGAGCACCGCGTCGGCCTCAGTAATGGTCCGGCGGCGCGACGTGAAGCTGTCGTCGCCGGCGGCGGCGAAATCCTCGAAATACTTGGCCGCGCTCATGCTCCGGCTCGCTCGGCGAGAGGCCGCCCGGCGGGCTCGGCGCCGTTGGCCAGGGCCCGGCGGCGCACCAGCATCCGGAACGTGGCGCTCGCGACGAGCTGGTCGTCCTGGTTCTCGATGTGAACGTCGCTGACAATGAAGCCCGACTGTTCGTCCCGCGGCTCTGCGGAGGTCACCTCGCTGACGACGTGGATGCTGTCGCCGATGCGGGTCGGCCTGATGAAGCGCAGCCGGTCGATGCCGTAGAACGCCAGGACAGTCTCCGGGTCGAGCGGGGCCAGGCCGGTGGCAATGGACAGCACGAGCATCCCATGGGCGATGCGTTCGCCGTACGGGCCGCGTCCGGCGTACTCGGTGCTGACGTGCAGCGGGTGCCAGTCCCCGCTCACTCCGGCGAAGTTCACGATGTCGGCCTCGGTCACCGTACGGCTCCCGGTGACGGTCTGGTCCCCGGGCGAGATGTCTTCAAAGTAACCCCGGATCATGTCCGCAGCTCGCTTTCTGTCAGGGTTCCTGACGATCGGTAGGCGCCGTCAATTCCTCGATTTCGCCGTCGGCCGCCCCGGCCTCGGCCAGCACTTGGCTGGTATGCATGCCCAGCGCGGGCGCACGACTGCCGATGGCCGGCGCCTGATCACCCAGGTACAGCGGGACCGCGGCGGCATTCCCGCCGTGCTCGGTGAGCTGCCAGAGCCCGGCCTGGTCGAGTACCGGATCGGCGGCCAGGTCCGCCACCGTGCGGATCGGCGAGCAGGGGACGCCAGCCGCCTCGAGCCGTGCCGCGAACTCGGCACAGCTCAGCGATCTGCTCCGGGATTCAAGCACTTCATGCAGCTTGGCGCGGGCCAGCACACGCGCGTCGTTCGAGCAGTAGTCCGGGTGATCGGCGAGTTCGGGCGCACCGACCGCCTGGCAGAACACGCGCCACAAGCCCTGGCTGGTTACGCCGACCATGACCATGCCGTCGCTGCAGGCGAATGCCTCATACGGGGCGGTGTTGTGCTGCGCCGTGCCGATCCGGGTAGGGGCGGCGCCAGCGAGTTCGACGGCCGCCAGATGGTGAACGAGGAACCCGACGGCGGTTCCGAACAGGGTCGCATGCACGTCCGCGCCCTGACCGTCACGCTCGCGGTTCAGCAGGGAGCTGACGATTCCGAGCGCGGCCCACATACCGGTGCCCATGTCGACCAGCCCGGTACCCACGCGGGCAGGCGGCTGCCCCGGATAGCCGGTCAGGTCCATCAGCCCGGTGTATGCCTGTATCACGGCGTCGTAACCGGGCCGTCCGCCCCGCTCGCCCCGGCCGCCATATGCCGAGATGTCGGCCACGATCAGGCCGGGATTCTGGGCGGCGAGTGTGGCGCGGTCCAGCCCGAGCCGGTCTAGGCCGCCGGGCCGGACGCTGCTGACCATGACATCAGCAGCCCGGGCGAGACGCAGGAACGCCATCCGGCCCGCGGGCTGCTTCAGGTCAAGCTGGACCGACTGCTTGCCGCGGTTGAGTGCGACGAAGGCAGTGGAGGTGCCGTCGGCGGCGAACGGGGGCCAGCGGCGAACGACATCACCCTCGGGGCCTTCCACCTTCCAGACACTCGCCCCTAGGTCGGCCAGGATGAGCGTGCAGAATGGCCCGGCGACATTGGTCGTGAGGTCGAGGACCTTCACCTGGCTCAGGATGTCCAGCATGCCGCTACTTCGATCAGCGCTAGCTCGTTGGCCGTGATATCCGCGGCCTCGACGCCGTAGTGGGGCGGATAGAGCAGCGCCCAGTCGACGACGTCGCGGTAACGGGCCAGCTGCGCGGAGACGTCTGCCGCAGTGCCGTACACCGCGCGCTCCTTGACCATGGGCCAAGCGGCCGCGGCCACCGAAGTCACGTCCCCCTGGGCAAACGCCTGCCTGGCCGCCAGGCGTTCTGCCGCGAAGGAACCACCGGGGAACAGCGGGTCATAGCCCTTCACGGTCGCGTAGAAGCCCACCTGTGCCGCCGCGCTGCGGCGCGCGGCCTCTGGCTTCTCGTCCACCGCCGCCACGACCTGGGTCGTCACGCAGAAGTCGGCATCGGCCCGGCCGGCACGTGCCATCCCGTCCCGAAGCAGCGGCCAGGCCCGGTCGCGCAGGTACTCCGCCGATGCGATCGGATGCCCGACGAAACCGTCGGCGGACTGGCCGGCCAGAGTTACCATGCGCTCGCCGACGCCAGCCGCGAGAATCGGCGGCGGGGCTGGCGCGGCCGCACGGTCCAGGTGGGCAAGGGAGAGGCGGTCAAAACGCCCCTGGAAGGAAAAAGGTCCGGACTTGTGCGCGAGCACCGCGCGGATCGCATCGATCCGTTCGGCGGCCTGCTGAGCCGGATGCTCCAGCGGGATCCCGTACCAATCGGCATTCATCCGCCGGGTGCTGGTGCCGACGCCCAGGACGAAACGGCCGTGCGCCAGCGACTGGATGTCGGACACAGCCGCGGCCATGGCCAGCGGAGCGCGGGCGAACAGCGGCGCGATGCTGGTTCCCACCAGCGCGTTGCTGGTCACGGCGGCAAACGCGGCGGCACGGGCAAGACTGCTGCGGTTGTAATAGTCGATGGACCACAGGGAATGCACTCCGGCGCGGTCGGCTGCCTGAGCGACGCGCAAGGCGTCCGCCGGGTCCTCATCGATCACGATGAGCCCCACTCTCACGTCACTGCACCTCCATTACCACGACAGCCGCGGCCGGTCGAGGTGCCGGGGCGGAGGGCCGACATACTCGCCTTCCGCGATCCGCAGGGTCGGCGGCGATGTGATCTCCTCGACGCAGTGAGCGATGACACCAGGCAGGAACGAGATAGCGGCTATGCCGGGCATCTCCACCGACCGGAATCCCAGTTCGCTCAGCACGCAACCGAGCATGCCGTCGATGTTGACCGGGAGTTTGCGCTCGGTTATGTCGAGGTAGGCGTCCCTGACGGCCATGAAGCTCTCGCTGATCTGTGTCCAGTGCCCGGTCTCACGCGCGACCGCCGCCAGCGCTTCGGCGCGCGGATCGCCCTCGGGATGCAGTGGATGCCCGAGTCCCGGCATTCGCTCGCCGCGCTGCACGATTCCCTCGGCGACCTCGCGGGCTGCCAAATCGGCTGCCTGCCCAGCCGCCGTCAGCCGGAGAACCTCGGCGATCAGCTCCGCACTGTGCTGGGGGGATACGGTGATCGACCCTATGGTCAGGGCACCGGCCGTCAGGCCAGGAATAATGCTCTGCGGGGACGCCGACGCGACCACTCGAGCGGCCACGGTAGTCGGTGCGTAAAAGCCGTGCTCAAGAATCGAGCACAGCGCCGCGTCCATGAGGCGACGCTGGCTGGCCGACGGCAACTCGCCCCGGATGGTCAGGAAGACGGCGTCGGCGTAACTCAGCCGCTCGATGATCTCCGCAATCGGATAGCCGCGGACGTTTACCACTCCGTGGCCAACCTCACCAACGGCGGTTGTCCAGTCATTCTTGGGCAACGCGTATCCCTCCAAAACGGAGCGGTCCGGGACGCGGCAGAAGGCGATCCTCGTCGACATGCCTCACCTCGGGGTACCCCTGGCCGACGAACGAGATCATGCGGAACGCCATAAAGCCCGCCGGAAGCATCAGCTCTCGCCAGCGGGATGCCGCTTTACTAGAAGATAAGGTCAGGTCACGGCCTTGTCAACCCTTGAGTTATCTTCCAACTCAATAGTAGAGTCCCGGAAGGGCCGCCCCTCCGAGTTGCAGGCTGGCCTGGCGAACGGCAGAAAGGACCCCAGGGCCGCCATGGCAGCAGCGAACGGCGTCGGCGTGTCGCTCCCGGATCTGTTTGACCTGTCCGGCCGGACAGCCCTTGTCACTGGCGCAAGCCGCGGAATCGGCGCGCTCGCCGCCCGCGCCCTGGACGACGCGGGGGCCCGGGTCATCCTGTGCGCGCGCGACATCGGCCGCCTGCGGGAGGCCGGCCAGACGCTCCGGAACGACCCCATCGCCATGCGAGCTGACCTGAGCGATCGCCAGGGCGTGACGAGCCTGCTCAGCGATCTGGCCGGATACGCCGACCACGTGGACATCCTCATCAACAACGCCGGCACGCACGCAGCCGGCGAGGCCATGGAACTGGCCCCGGACGTGTGGGACGAGGTGCAGAACGTCAACCTGCGGTCGGCATTCCTCCTGGCTCGCGGGCTCGCGCCGGCAATGGCCCGGCGCGGGTGGGGAAAGATCGTGAACATGGCCAGCGTCCTTGGCGTCGTGGCCGATGTCGACGCCTCCGCGTACGTGGCCAGCAAGGCCGGGCTACTCGGCTTGACCAGGGCGCTGGGCACCGAGTGGGCTGGCCGGGGAATCACGGTCAACGCGCTGTGCCCAGGATGGATCGACACGGATATGGTCAGCGACCTCAGGTCCCGCGACTCGTTCGATCGCAGGGTCCTGCGCCGGACGCCGGCCGGCCGGTGGGGCCGGGCGGACGATCTCACGGGTGCGCTTATCTTTCTGTCAAGCCACGCATCAGACTTCATGGTGGGTCAGACGCTAATCATCGACGGCGGGCTTACCGCTTCCTGGTGACGCGGCCGGCCGCGGCGCTCACCTCGGCCTCCGCGGCGGCCAAGGTCTCGGCCCGGGCCAGGACCTCCGCCGCGGCAGCCGCGGGCACGACGACGACGCCTGACGCATCGGCCAGCACTACATCGCCGCGGCTGATTGCGCACTGGCCGATACGCACGGTCTCGCCCGCGGATACCGGTGCACCCGCGTGCCTGGATCCGGCCACGGCCCTGCCCCTGCCCCACACCGGGTAGCCCACCGCCTGGTGCTCTTCGACGTCGCGGTAGCTGCCATCCACGATCGTGGCCACCGCACCGCGCCGAATGGCGCGGATCGAACGCTGGCCGCCCCAGCAGGAACAGTCCATGCGTCCATTCGCGATGACAAGCACGTCACCGGGCGTGACACGTTCCAGGTACTCGATCCGCCGTTCCTCGGCTCCGGGCTCTTGGCTGAACGAGACAGGCAGCGCGGGGCCGGCGACCCGGCGAGCCGGATCCAGCGGAGCGATCCCCACCAGTCCTAGGGCATACAGTCCAGACGCATGCAGCGCATCGGAGACCTGGCAGGTCGTCACCTTCAGGTAGCGATCGATCAGGTCCGACATCTGCATATCGCCTTCGGGACGCGACGGCTCAGGCACTCGACCATGCTTGCCGTCAGGGTCCATGATTGTCAACCAATGGGTCGAAGTTTAACCGAAGGTTCGCGATTGTTCTTTGGGTCCGGGCTGCGCGACCGCGGTCATTCAGCGGAGCGGCCGACCAGGTTCCGGAGGGCGGGCAGCAAGGCGTCGATGTCCTGGCCAGTGCGGAATGCAACGATAGTGGTGCCGGCCGTGGCGTCCGAGGGCGAGGCGGCGGCGGTGAACAGGTCGATGACCTGCTGCATCGCCTCGCTGAGTTCGCGGACCGGGTCGCCGCTTTCGCCGCGAAGCCAGCGGCGCAGCACGTAGTTATGCGCGGCGACCACCGCCGCGGCCATGATCTCTGCGCGCAGCGGCGAGATCGTGGCCATCTCCGCGGCTCCGACCATCCAGCCCGCGATGAATTCACGGAACAACCGCTGGTAGCGAGCCACACTGGCGATCTCGCGGTCCCGGAGCGCGGGCACGGTGCTGGTGATCGCGTACCGGCGGCGCGCCAGGTCGCCTTCCTCAAGGTAGTGCAGCAGCGCGAGCTGGACCGCATCGGAGATAGCGGCCGGGGCGGTGCTGTGGCTGGAGGCTCGCAGCCGTTCCCCGATCTGCTCGAGCAGGCGGTCATGATCAGGGAAGATGACGTCTTCCTTGGACCGGTAGTGCCGGAAGAACGTAGTCCGGCCCAGCCCGGCACGCTCGGTGATGTCGTCGACGGTCGTGCGCTCGTAGCCGCGCTCGTCGAACAGGGCAAACGCGGCCGCCGTCAGGCGGTCACGCACCGATGGCTTGGTCATGGCCCGCGCATCCTTTACCAATCACGCATGGTGATGCCACTTGTGGCCTCCTAATGGAACTCAGTACCCTTCTAGGGGTACTGAATACCAGGGAGGTCGGCGTCAGTCATGAAGATAGTCGTCTGCGTCAAGCAGGTGCCGGATACCGCGGCGGAACGCAAGCTCAAGCCCTCAGACTCGACGCTGGACCGGGCCGCGGTCGACGGACTGATCAACGAGCTAGATGAGTACGCCATCGAAGAAGGCCTGCAGATCGCCGAGTCGCAGCGGGCCGCGGGCACCGAGGCCGAGGTGACCATCGTGTCAATGGGACCGGAGCAGGCGGCCGAGTCGATCCGCAAGGCGCTGTCGATGGGTGCGGATGCCGCAGTGCACCTAGTTGATGACGGCCTGGCCGGCTCCGACGCGCTGTCGACCTCCTACGCACTGGCCAAGGTACTCGAGCAGACCGGTTTTGACCTGGTGATCTGCGGGGCCGAATCCACCGATGCCCGGATGGGCGTGCTGGCCGCAATGCTGGCCGAGCGGCTGAGTGTGCCGCAGGTATCGCTTGCGGCCAAGGTGGAGATCGACGGCACAGCGATCCGGATCCGCCGGGTCTCCGGCAATGGCTACCACCAGGTGGCGGCCTCGCTGCCCGCGGTAATCAGCGTGGTGGAGAAGATCAACGAACCGCGCTACCCGTCGTTCAAGGGCATCATGGCGGCGAAGAAGAAACCGGTCAGGAGGCTTTCCCTTGGTGACCTAGGCATCGACGCGTCCGAGGTGGGGCTGGCAGGTGCGGGTACCGAGGTGATCGACTTCGCGGTCCGGCCGCCCCGGCATGCGGGCGTGATCGTCAAGGACGAAGGCGACGGCGGCGTCAAGGTCGCTGAGTTCCTCACCGCGCAGAAGTTCATCTGAAGAGAGGGCCGGCATGGCGGAGATTCTGGTCCTGGCGGACCACGATGGCGGCGAGGTCGCAAGAGTCACTCTCGAGCTCATCACTCTGGCTCGCCGGTTCGGTGATCCTGCCGTAGCCTGGGCCGGCCCCGGTGCCGAGAAGGGCCAGGAAAGATGCGCGAACTATGGTGCGGCCCGCGTCTACGCGGCCGGGGACCCGGTCTTCGACGACCTGGTCGTCGCGGCGACCGCCGAACTGCTCGCTCAGCTGGTGCGGGAGAATTCCCCGGCGCTAGTGCTGGTCTCCGGGTCGCCCGAAGGCAAGGAGATCGCCGCCCGGCTCGCGGTCAAGCTCGATTCCGGTCTTATCACCGACGCGGTGGACCTGGTCCCAGACGAGGACGGGAACCCGGTCGCCGAGCAGTCGAACTTCGGCGGTGCCATCGTGGTGCGTTCCCGGGTCAAGCGGGGCATCCCAATCGTGGCGGTGCGCCCGCACGCGGTAGCGCCCGAGCCAGCCCCGCGCCACGCGGAGCTGGTGCCGGTGCACCTAACCGCCGCGGCCGATGGCGCACGGATCACCGAGCGCGTGGTGGCCGAGCGCGGCGACCGGCCGGAGCTGACCGAAGCATCGATCGTGGTCTCCGGCGGGCGCGGCACAGGCAGTGCGGAGGGCTTCGGCATCATCGAGCAGCTCGCGGACGCGCTCGGCGCGGC
>DASXDG010000055.1:0-2397 GCA_036490795.1 Streptosporangiaceae bacterium | reverse complement strand
ACGTGCAGGCTGGTGACGGACTCGATCGCGTTGAAGCCGGTGGCGTAGATGATCACGTCGGCCTTGTGCTCCTGGCCGTCCGCGGTGGTCACGCCCGCCTCGGTGATCTCGGCGATCTCCTCAGTGACCAGCGATACGTTCGGCCGCTGCAGCGCCGGATAGTAGTCCGAGGACAGCAGGATCCGCTTGCAGCCGATGGTGTAGTCGGGAGTGAGCCGGGCCCGCAGCGCGGGGTCCGTGACCTGCGAAGCCAGGTGCATGCGGGCCACCTGCTGCAGCGGCGCCATCAGCTTCGGGCTGACCGCGAAGCCCAGCGCGCGCAACTCGAGCCCCATGTAGATCGCGTCCCGCAGCGCCCGCGCGGCCACCGGCGCCTTCCGGAACGCGGTCCGCATCCGGGCCGGGATCGGCGCGTCCGGCCGGGGGTGGATCCACGGCGGCGTGCGCTGGAACACGGTGAGCTGACCGGCCTGCTTCGCGATCTCGGGGACGAACTGGATCGCCGACGCCCCGGTCCCGATCACCGCGACCCGCTTGCCCGCCAGGTCAGCGGAGTGGTCCCAGCGGGAGGAGTGGAACGCGGTACCGCCGAACCGCCCCGCCCCCGGAATGTCCGGGTAGACGGGCAGGTGCAGCGCGCCCGCCGCCGCCACCACCGCCCGCGGCCGCCAGCTGCCCAGCTCGCCGTGCTCGACGGTCTGCACGTCCCAGCGGCGGGCGCCCTCGTCCCAGTCCATCCGCTCGACCACGCTGCCGTAGCGGATGTGCGCCTCGAGCCCGTAGGTGCGGGCGCACCGGCGCAGGTAATCCCAGATCTCCTGCTGCGGCGCGAACAGCCGGCTCCAGTCCGGGTTCAGCTCGAAGGAGTAGGAGTACAGCGGCGACGGCACGTCGCACGCGCACCCCGGATACTGGTTGTCACGCCAGGTCCCGCCGAGGTCGTCCGCCTTGTCCAGGATGATGAAATCGTCGTACCCGGCCTTCTTCAGCGCGATCCCCATCCCGATCCCGCCGAACCCGGTTCCCACGATCACGATCCCTGGCATGTCAGGACGATAACGCAGGAACACCACCCCCGGCCACGAGCTACCCCGACCCGTGACCACCACAAAAAAAGATCTTTCCCCCGAACGAGGCTGGCTCACGCCCCCCTACCCAGCTCACGCGGCCCTCGCCCCGCGCCCCGCGGACTCGGTGTCCCCCCGGCTACCTTCTTGCGTACCCTGTGCGCCACCCACCCCAAGGTGCTCTCGGCTATGCCCAGAGCGAGGAGACCGGCGCAGCGACGATTCGGTCGCCGACGGGAAAGACATGCGATCCGGTGTGCAGGATGATTCCGGCCGCGAAGGCGTCGCCGGTCTCGTCGCGGAGCCAGGCCAGGTGGCGCGCGTCGGCAGCGGTGACGGTGGCGGCGGCCTTGATCTCGATCCCGATCAGCTGACCGCCCGCGGTCTCGATGAGCAAGTCCACCTCCCTGCGCCCGTGTTCTTCGCGCAGATGGTATAGGCGCGGGTCGTTTCTGCTGGCGGCGAGTTCGCCGCGCAGCTGCGCGGCAATAAAGGTGTCGAGGAGGCGTCCCAGCATGTCAGGTCCGTACAGGATGGCATCCCGACCGAGCCCGAGGACGGCCGCGACCAGCGCCGGATCGACCAGGTAGCGCTTAGGCGCCCGGACGAGCCGCTTGATCCGGTTGGAAAACCAGGCGGGCACCAGGTCGAGGACGAACATCCTCTGAAAGAGGGACTGGTACGCCTGCGCGGTCTTCGCGTTAACCCCCGCAGCGGACCACAGCGTTGATTCGGCCGCGATGCCGGCCGTGTTGACCGCCAGGACCGATAGGTAGCGGCGCAATAGTTCCGGATCCCGGCGGGGCGCCAGCGCGGGCACGTCGCGAGTGATCATCTGCTCGACGTAGCCGGCGAACCACCGCCGCCGCGCGGCCACCGGTATCCGCAGCGATGGCTCGGGGAAGCTCCCGGCGAGGATCAGGTCCAGGTAGTCACGGATGTTGAGCGCATCGTCCGGTGCCGTGACCGCATCTGGGCCGCCTTCTATGACACGGTCGATGAACGGCGCCAGGCTCGCTCGGCCCAGAACCTCACGGACCGACAGCCCGTACATGGGGACCTGCAAGAGGCGGCCGGTACCCGGCCAGACCCGGTTTTCCAGTTCCGCGCGAACGGAGCCAGTCAGGATGTAGCGCCCCGGGGTTGGGTCCTCATCGACTGACCGCTTGACCGCGCCGAGGACTTCCGGGACCTCCTGCCACTCATCCAGGATGACCGGCGACTGCAGCCCGGCGAGCATCGCGTCGGGCGAGGCCGCTACCGCCTGGCGGACGTCGGGCCGGTCCAGCTGCAAAACCGTGCCACCACGCCGGACCGCCGTGGTGGTCTT
>DASXDG010000054.1:0-5972 GCA_036490795.1 Streptosporangiaceae bacterium | reverse complement strand
ATCGGCGAGGCCATCCACATCACCTCCGACGACGTGCTCACCTGGAACCAGATCGCGGAGGCGTTCGCGGCGCCGCTGGGGGTGACCGCGCGCCTGGTGCACGTGCCGTCGGATGCGATCGCGGCGGCCGACCCCGAATGGGGCGCGGGACTGCTGGGCGACAAGGCGCACTCGATGGTGTTCGACAACGCCAAGCTGCGCAGCCTGGTACCCGGCTGGCGGGCGGTGATCCCGTTCGAGCAGGGCGCCAGGGAGATTGCCGGGTGGTACCTGGCCGACCAGGCCCGGCAGGTCACCGACGCCAGCCTGGACGCGACGATGGACAAGCTCGCCGCGGCCTGGACCGCATGACGACGACCGCCCCGGACATTCTCGCGGCGGCCCGCGGGCTTGCCGATGACGTGCTGTTCCCCGGGGCGATGCGGGTCGACGGGCTGGACGCGATCCCGGTCGCCCAGCTGGACGCGCTCGCCGCGGCGGGCCTGTACGGGGCGCCAGTGGCGGCTGAGCTCGGCGGTCTCGGCCTGGACCTGGCGGCTTCCTGCGCGGTGGTCGAGGAACTGGCCAGCGGCTGCCTGGCCGCCACGTTCGTCTGGATGCAGCACCGCGGCCTGGTCATGACGCTGGCCGCCGAGGGCACCCCCGCCGTGCTGCGCGACCGGTGGCTCGGACCTGCCTGCCGGGGCGAGGTCCGCGGCGCGATCGCGCTGGGCGGCCTGCTCCCCGGGCCGCCGCGGCTGCGCGCGCAGCCGTCCGGTGGCGGGTGGCGGCTCGACGGCGAGGCGCCCTGGGTCACCGGGTGGGGGCTGACCGATCTGCTGCTGGTCGCGGCCCGGGGCCCGGACGACAGCATCGTGTCGCTGATCCTGGACGCGGCCGCCCAGCCCGGGCTCACCGTGACCCGCGAGCGGCTCGCCGCCGTCAACGCGAGCGCCACCGTCCGGCTCGGCTTCGACGGCGTCCTGGTCCCGGGGGAGCGGTGGGCCGGCCAGGTCCCCTTCGACCCGGCGGAGGCCATGCGGCCCGATCGGCTGCGGATCAACGGCTCGCTCGCGCTCGGCCTGGTCCTGCGATGCACCAGGCTGCTCGGACCGGGACCGCTGGACGAGGAGCTGGCCGCCTGCCGGACCGGGCTGGACGACGCTCTCGCGGCCGACTCCGGCGCGATGGCGCAGGCCCGGGCGGCGGCCTGCGAGCTGGCCGTGCGGGCCGCGGCGGCGCTGGCGGTGCAGGTGGGAAGCCGTTCGGTCAGCGTGGATGAGCACGCGCAGCGGCTGGTCCGCGAGGCCATGTTCCTGCTGGTGTTCGGGTCGCGGCCCGGGATCAAGGACGCCCTGCTGCGGCGGCTGGGGGCCACCGGAAGCTGAGCCAGGTTCTCCGCTCAGGTGCAGACCAGGCAGCCGCTGTGGGTGGTGATCGGGAAGAGCGCCGGGTTGGCCGGCAGAGCGCTGAGCACGGCCGGGACGAGCGGCCCGGCGTCCAGCACGCGGCTCCGCACGTAGGCGGCGATCGGCTCCGCGTCCGGCACCCGGAGCTGGCTTTCGAAGTCATACCTGGTCACGGACGCGAACTGGGAACGCAGCAGCTGCTCGCCGGTGTCCAGGCTGATCTGCTCGCGCGGCCGTACCGGCGGGCGGCCCAGGCTGGCTAGGGCCTGCGTGATGAGGTCGCGCAGCTCGCGCAGGTGATCCGTCCCGTTCAGGCCGACGATCACCCGCCCGCCCGGCCGGGTGATCCGGCGCAGTTCCCGCACCGCGCGGTCCGGCTCCGGGACGTGATAGAGCATGTGCGTCGCCAGGGTGACGTCGGCCGCCGCGTCCCGGACCGGCAGCGCCATCGCGTCCGCGACCATCAGGCGGGCCCGCGGCGCACCGCTCCTGGCCGCGAGCAGCATGCCCGGAGACATGTCCACGCCGAGCACCGGGCCCGCGTGCCCGCGGCGGGCCAGGTCGGCCAGGTAGCGGCCGTTGCCGCAGCCGACGTCGGCGACTACCTCCGCGCCGCCGAGGGCGGCCAGGCCGATCGTCTCGCTGGCCAGGTCGATCCGCGGCTGCTGGTAGGCGTAGATAGACTGCCGTGCGGCCAGGTTGGCGTCCGTCTTGTACTGGGATTCCCGCAGGTAGGACTGATCCGTCCAGGGATCCCAGGCGGGATCGGGATCGGTCATGCGGTCCTCAGCGGGCCGATCCGCCGGCGATCTCGTACGACCAGAGCTCGCTGTGGCTTCCCACTGACGGCGGCGCCTCGCCGCCCGCCCGCTCGGCTGCCGACCGGTGCCCGTGCGCGAACGCGGGGGAGGTCACCCAGGCCTTGAACGCTTCCTCGTCCCGCCACCGGGTGATCACCAGCCAGGTGGTGCGCTCGTCGGTCGGCTTGAACAGCTCGAACCCCTCGAAGCCGTCCTGGTCGTCGACTGCCCCGGCCCGGGCGGCAAACCGGCGGGCCAGTTCGTCTCCGCTGCCGGCGGCCACCGTAATCGCGTTGATCTTCACTACTGTCACCTGGTCAACGTACCAACCAGCGACGGGTAGCGAGGGGGACCCCGACGCTAGCGTTCGTTCAGTTCGCGGGCGAACCGGCGCCAGGCCGAGGCGCTGAAGGCCAGCACGGGACCGGTACCGGCCTGCTTGGTGTCGCGGACGAGGACCCGGTCGCCCTGGCTGGCCAGCTCAACGCAGTTTCCACCGGAACCACCTGAGTAACTGGACTTTCGCCAGCTCACGTCACTGGTCATGATTTCTCCTGATCTCCCGAAGCAGCACGAGGGAATCGGCCGGTGACAGCGCGGATGACCTGATCAGGTTCATGACCATCACCAGATCTGCAACCTCTTCACGCTGTTCCACGATACGGCCGCCTCCATAGCACTCCGCATAGGCAACGCTCGGTGCGTCGGCGAACTCGTACACCGTGACCGGACCTTCGACGCCAGCATGATCGCGCGCCGTATACGGCAGCACCTGCAGCACGATCCGGTGCGACGTGGCCAGGCTGATCAGCCGGTCTAGCTGCCCTGCCATCACGGCCGGACCGCCTACCTGATGCCGGGTGGCGCCCTCATGAATTACGTACCAGAGCATCGGGTGCTCGGCGCTCAGCAGTTCCTGCCGTTCCATCCGCGCCGAGACGATGCGCTCGATGGCCCCGGCGCTACCTGATGGATTACGTGCCCGCACAACCGCTTCCGCGTATGCCTCTGTCTGCACTAGGCCCGGCACTGCGCCCAGCTCCCAGCCGTGGATGCGCACCGCATCTCGCTCGAATTGCAGGACCGGCGCGAAGAATGCCGGGTACGACTCCCGTGCGACCTGGGCTTGCCAGCGGACGAACGTGCCGGGTGCCCCGCTGATCTCATCGCAGCGGGCCGCGAAATCCGGTCGCGGCGACCGTTTGCACTGCTCGACGGCCGAGACCAGCGCTAACGAGTAACCGATCTTGTCGGCGAACGCATTCTGCGTAAATCCCATGCGCTCGCGCCAGGCTTTCAGTTCCGCTGCGAACGTTGCTAGCGCGCTATCGGGCACCTGGACTCCTACACGGTGAAGGCCGACTCTTACAAGCATTCCCCCAGTACGGACACGGTCTACGTCCGCGCCGTACCGCTATCCACGCTAGCCCGCGACTGGAAGCCTGGCTATCCAGACACCCGATTATCCGGAAGAAATGAGCGTCCGATGCCTGCCGATCCAGTGAATGTCACGCCACCGGAACACGCCCTGCCGCGCCTGGCCACATTCGAACTGACGAAATACCGCCGGGAGCTCGAGAGGGCTCTGAAGAGGCTTCCCACGAACTCCGAAGCGCGTCCGGGTCTCATCGGTCAGCTGAGCGAAGTCCTTGCTGAGCAGGAATCGCGCAAAAGAATCGCGGATGCATCCGCCAGCCGGACGAGCACTCACGGGCTCTAGCATGGCGACTGCTGAAGCCGAGGCTGCCCGGCGCGGACAGAACGGGACATCATGACCAGATGGACGTAGAGGTGGTCGAGGCGCTCGACGATGACCGGACCGTCATCCGGCGGCTTCTGCAGCTGTATCACTACGATTTCTCCGAGTTCGATGGCAGCGACGTCAATCCGCACGGGGAGTACCTTCATCGCTACTTCGACGAGTACTGGACCGACTCGGACCGCAAGGCGTTCCTGTTCCGGGCAGGGGGTGCGCTGGCTGGCTTTGCCCTGGTCTTTACCGGAGAACCACACGACATCGCCGAGTTTTTTGTGATGCGCAAGTACCGGCGCCGAGGAGTCGGGGCGCGGGCCGCTGCGTCCTTGTTCGATCAGTACCCGGGACGCTGGACCGTCCGGCAGCAGCTGGCGAATCCTGCCGCGACGGCCTTCTGGCGTAAGGCGATCCGTTACCCGTATCAGGAACATGAGAGGGACACGGAAATCGTGCAGTCATTCACCGCGGGCTTGTAGCGGCTGCTCTGCACCGCGATCCTCCGTCACATCGTCCTGGGCATGGTCAGGCGTCGAGGTTTTCCTTGCGGATGTACCAGACGTGCCAGGTGATCAGGAGGGCGAGCGAGGCAAACCACTCCACGGTGGTGACTCCGGAGATGAGATCGACCGGCAGCGTGTAGACGAGCACGACGTGCACCACCGCGTTGGCCAGCAGCACGGCGCCCCAGGCGGCCGTGTCGATCCGCAGCCCCCGGCGGAACCGGGCGTCGGTGTCCCAGCGGGCCGCCCACGCGGCCGCGCCCTCGACACCGCGCTTGACCTCGGCGATGGTGCGGCCCAGGGTCAGCTGGGCGGGCTTGCCGGTCACGACGGTGACCAGCATCCACAGGCCGAACAGGCCGCCCAGCGCGGCGGTCCACCCCTCCCGGATCGCGAGGGTGCGCGGATCGTCCGACAGCAGGCCGAGCACGACGGACAGCGCCAGGACGCTCAGCGTGAACACGGCGAGGAGATCGACCCGGCGGTTACGCGCTATGGTCCACGCGACGTAGGGCACGGCCACCAGGACGCCGGCCATCAGCGCCCACCACTGACTCACGCCCGCGGCGCGCAGGCCGTAGAACAGCACCATCGGCACGATCACCTCGAACACGACGGTCAGCACGTTGGCGCGGATCACCCGGCGCAGGCCCGCGTCGGGGGCGGGCTTGTCGCAGGTCATGCCGGGTGCGGGCTGCTCGTAGGTCATCATCAGGATTCCTTTCCTGGGTGGACGGCGGTGGCCTGCACGTACAGGTCGGCGAGTTCGCGGCCGATGCGGGTGAGCTCGGCGGGTGCGGGCACGTTGGCGGCGGCCGTGACGACGACCGCGTCCAGGCCGCTGGTCAGGGCGATCGTCACGGTCCGGGGGTCGAAGGGCCGGAAGGCTCCCGCCGCCTGACCGCTGCGGAAGTGCTCCTCGAACACGGTCAGGCGCTGGGTGACGCCGGCCCTCTGCGCGGGGACGTTCTGCACGATGTCGATCAGCGCCCGGACGGCGGCGGGGTGCTCGCCGACGAGGGCGAGGTTCGCCTCGACGTAGGCGCGCAGCACCGCGACATGACCGTCGGCGGCGGCGATGCGCGCCTGCATGAACGCGTCGGTGACCTTCTCGATCTCGGCGACGCACGCGGTGAGCAGGTCGTCCTTGCCCGCGAAGTGGTAGCTGATCATGCCGGTGCTCGACAGGCCCGCGCGTTTCGCGATCTGGCTGAACGACGCCTTGGCGTAGCCGGCCTCGGCTATCACCTCGATCGCCGCCGTCACGATCTGAGCCCGCCTAGCGGACTCGGTGAACGTTTTTGCTTGCATGAGCAAATCTTAGCTTGATCAAGCAAGTCTGGGCAAGTCCTCAGCTTGCGAGGCCGGTCAGGGCCTCACAAGCGGGCGTGATTGAACCGGGGCGTCCCGGGTAGCCGCCGTTGATGGCCCAGGCGGGAGCGGTCCTTGGCGGGCGGTACGTGCTCGGTGAGCAGATCGGCAACGGCGGTTACGGCGAGGTATGGCGGGCGGCCGATACGGTGCTGTC
>DASXDG010000053.1:0-3433 GCA_036490795.1 Streptosporangiaceae bacterium | reverse complement strand
GGTGATCGTGCGCGTGGCGTTCCGGTTTCCCGGAACGCCACGCGCACGATCATGAAACCAGCCCACCAGCCGGGCACCATTCATCCCGGACCCGGCAGCACCGACCCGATCGCAGGGCACAGTCGCCCACGAGAAGAGCCGGCTACCGCGGCGTGATGGTAGCCGGCTCCTGTCGTCGCTAGGCGGGGTGAACCGTCCAGTATTCGCTGACGCTGCCGTTGCACGTGTAGAGGTCGACGGTCGCGCCCGATGAGATCGAGGCGCCGCTGACACTCAGGCACAAGCCGGAGTTGTTCCCCGTGATCGTGCCGCTCGAGTTGACCGTCCAGTACTCGCTGACGCTGTTATTGCAGGTGTACACGTCGGCGGTGGTCTTGGGCGCGGTCCCGCCTCCGGTCACGCTCAGGCACAGGCCGGAGCCGTTGACGATGGTGCCGTTGGATTCCACCGTCCAGTTCTGCACGCTGCTGCCGTTGCAGGTGGCGATGTCCGCGGTGGTCTTCACCGCGGTGGAGTTACCGGTCAGGCCCAGGCACAAGCCGGAGTTGTTCCCGGTGATGGTGCCGCCAGGCGATGACGAGCCACCACCGCTGGTGAATGGCTCGAACGTATTGCTGAAGTACCAGGTCGCCCGGGAGATGCCGGAGCAGGTGTCCGACCCCGCCGTGCCCGGGCAGCCGCCGTTGTCCCGTTGCAGCGCCCAGAACGACAGCGTGTTAATCCCGTTGGACTTCGCCCAGTTCAGCACCGTGGTGGCGTCGGCTTCGGTGAAAGTCTCCCCGGATCCGTAGTCATCGATGCCGGGCATCTCGGTGATCCCGACCATGCCCCAGGCCTGCGCGGAGCTGTCAGACGGGTACAGCGACTGCAACTGGCTGTGCAGCCCGGCCCCGGCGGTCTCGGTGTCGGTGGCCATCTCCTGGTTAGTGCCGAGGTAGTAGTCGAACGTCATCAGGTTAACCACGCTGACCGTGGCGCCGTCCGCGATGGCGTTCTGGATGACGGCCTCGTCGGCGGAATCCATGCCGGTTGTAGTCGATGGCATCGTGTACGAGAACTGGATGCTCCGCCCGTTGGACGCGGCCCACTTCTCGACCTGCGCGACAGCCTCGTTGCGCCGGTTGATCCCGGCGGTGTTTGTCAGTGAGTTCTCCTCGATGTCCAGGTCGATCCTGGGCACGTTGTAGGTGGTGATCACGTTCTCGTAGACCGAGGCGATCGAGTTCACGTTGGTGCAGCTGTCGGCGATGTCGGTACCGGTGGTGTCAGCCGTGTAGCCGCCGAAGGACGGGATGACGTTGCCGCCATCGGCCTGGATGGTGGAGATGTCGCTGCCGAAGGTGGAGGACGAGATCGGCTCGCTGGTATCACCGTTCCAGTAGGCGGTGCAGGACCCGGCGGTCGCGGTCTGGATGAACGCGAACGTCAGGTACTTCGCGCCGGACTCCTGGGAGAGGGTTACTGGATTGTCCCCGTTGTAGGCCTCGAAGTAAGGGGCGAAGACGTGGCCGGGCAGCGGGGTAGCGGCCGCGTGCGCCGTTCCGCTGCTGGCCGCGAACATGCCCGCGGAAACGACCACGGCAGCAGCCACGGTCAGTCCTACGGGGACGGGTCTACGGACTTTCATACGCATCTCCTCGAACAGCTCATGACAATTTCCGCCGCTCCCGGTCCCGCTCCAGACGTCTGCGCGCGCCTCCCGACTTGCGGCCCGCTTGAGGCCGGTTTCAGGCCGGCACCAAGCCGGTTTTGAGCCGGGTTCAAGCCAGCCTCAGGAATTGATAGGAAACTTTCCTGAAATATCGCACTTAGAGTAGCGCCACGATGTCAGTGCGTCAATGGGACATTCGCGGGCCGCTGCGGCATTTGTGCACGCAAGGTGACGAAACAGTGACCCTAGAGGTCACTCCGTGTGCGTGTGCGAAGTGTGACCATTGCCGCATGGCCAGTGACTTCCAGTACAGCAAGGTCGCCAGGGTCTTCGAGGCAATGGACGCCGATGGCGACGGATACCTGACCGAAGCCGACTTCCGCGCCCTCACCACACGATGGATCACCCTTCGCGGCAACGGCGATAACACGCGGCTAACCGAGGTCATGATGGGCTGGTGGACCACGCTGCGCGAGGCGGCGGGCACCGACGAGGTCACGATCGATGAAGTCCTCGCCGTCGTCGACCAGCTAAAGCACATGCCACAGGCGGTCGCCGACACCGCCGACGCCATGTTCGAGGCCGTAGACGAGAACGCCGACGGCCGGATATCCCAGGCGGAATACCGTCAGCTCGTCGAGGCATGGAACGGCCGCCACACCGAAACTGCCGAAGCGTTCGCGTTGCTGGACCTGAACCACGACGGATACCTGTCCCGGTCCGAATTCACCGAGCACTGGACCGAATTCTGGGCGGGTGACAATCCGGACGCCCCTGGTTCCTGGGTCTTCGGCCTTTTCCCCGCCGACGCCGGCCGCGATTAACGGTCCTTTCCGATATCGGGTCCGCGGCTCACCCGCGTTCCCGCGTCGGAGGGCTAGCGGGGCGGACCAGTCCCGCTTCGGCCAGCGACGGAAGCCGCGCGAGCGGCTGGATACCCGTACCGGGGTTCGATGCCCCGCGTGCCCCTCGCCGTCGGCACCCATAGGCGAAATCGAGCTATTTCATAGTAAAGGTGCCGATCCTGGAGTGGCCGGTTTCCGGTAGCGGTCCCGCCGCATTCAAATAACGTGGAGGATTACCCCTTCGTGGAAACTAGACCCCCGAAAACGAGGGGTAAATCGCCACGAAGGGAAAATCGTACACATTGATTCACTGCTCCGGCTGCCGTATGCGTCAGGTCAGCTCTCGTCGGCAACATAAGAGCCACCGGCACCACCGGACCCCCATCCGACTGGCCGCTCGACGGCCTGCCTGACCGGCCCCGGCCCTATTGGGCCCGGCTGACCGGCCCCGGCCCTATAGGCCCGGCTGCCCGTTGAGCTCTGTCACCCGTAAGCTTGCCCTGTCACCCGTACTCGCGAGTAGACGCGGCATATGTCCCGATTCCGAACACGCTAACGGGTGACAAAGCCGGCTAGCGGGTGACATCGGGCCCATCGACCGCGCTCGACCACCTTCGGCCCAGCTCCGGCCGAGTCGACGAGCTCCGCGAGCAGCTGATAGCGGCGGGTTTTCGCGACGTCAATCTCGCCACCGTGCCAGCGGGGCGCCGCACCATGGCGATCATCAGCGGCACGAATCCTCCGGCCAGCACGTGACCCGCCTCAGGCCGTGACCTGTGCCACGTCGTGGCCGGCGGGGATGGCTGGGATGGCGGCACCGGGTCCGGGGAGCACATCGACGTCGCTGGCCCGCATCGGCTGGTGGCAGTGGGCACAGGTCAGGTCGACCTCGCTGATCCGGCCGCAGGCGTGGTGGCGGTACAGGACCGGGGGGCCT
>DASXDG010000052.1:0-8959 GCA_036490795.1 Streptosporangiaceae bacterium | reverse complement strand
GGCGCGATCGCGGGCCTGCGCTGGTCGCTGGGGGTGAGCGCGATGGCGTTGTGCGCCGGCACCGCCCTGGTCGCCCTCTGGGTCGCGGTCAACGCGCGCCGCCAGCAAGCTGCTCCGTGACACAAGGTTGCTTGTCACGCTGAGCGGCCTGATCTCCGTATCCGCCCCTCGGCCGCCCCTCGGTCACGGTACGGACGCGCTCAGCGAATTGGAACCATGCCACAAGAATCACATCCGGCCACTGGCATCCCATCCGCCACCGCCCAGCTGAACTGCCCGGTGATTATCACGGTAATTGGTTCCAACGCGGAGAAAATTGCTGCTCACAGCATGGTTTTTTACCGCGTAGGACCTTTTTACCGCATTAATGGCGGGGCGCCGACGGCGGCGCCGGCCGAGGCACAGACCGCTACGCCCCGGCCGAGGCGCGGACCGCTACGCCCCGGCTGAGGCGCGGACCGCTACGCACCGGCCGGGCGCGGACCGGTTACGTGGCCCGAAGGTGCGCGACGGCCTGGATCTCGATCAGCAGGTCCGGGTGCGGGAGCTGGCGGACCGCGACCGTGGTCCTGGCCGGGCCTGATTCGTCGAAGTACTGGCCGTAGACCTCGTTGTAGCCGCCGAAGTCGGCCATGTCGATGAGGTAGGTGGTGACCTGGACGACGTCGCCGAGGCCGGCCCCGGCGGCGGCGAGGATGCCGCCGATGTTCGCGATGACCGCGCGAGTCTGGGCGCGGATGTCACCGATCCCCTCGATCGTGTCGTCCGGTCGGCGCGAGCTGGTCCCGGACACGAACGCGAACTCGCCGGCGACCTTGACGTGCGGGAACCTACCGCGAGGAGTGGCCATGCCCGGAACCACGGTCACCGGACACCTCGAACGGTCACCGAGCCGAGGCCGGCCACCCGCGCGGTATAGACGCCAGGCGCGAACGGGATAGCGGCCGTCGCGGCGCCGGCCAGGATCACGTCACCGGGCCGGACCGGGATCTCGTGCCGGCTGGCCAGCCGGCCGAGCGCGGCCAGCGCGCGCAGCGGGTGACCGAGGATCGCCGCCGTCGACCCGGTGTCCGCCACGGCGCCGCCGGCCTCGAGGATGACGGCGCGGTTGCCCAAGTCCCGAGTGGCGTCCTGGCCAAGAGGCAGCCAGGTACCCACCGCGAACGCCGCGGCCGAGGTGTTGTCCGCGATCACGTCGGGCAGGCTGAACCGGAAATCCACGTACCGCGAGTCGATGATCTCCAGCGCGGGCGCCACCGCGTCCGGGGACAGGTCTGGACCGAGCCGGAACGCGACCTCCGGCTCGATCCGGGGATGGATGAACCGGGACAGCGCGATGTCGTCGCCGTCGGCACACCGCATCGCGTCGGTGAGCTGGCCCACGATGACGTCGCCGACGCCCATCTGGGCCATCTTCGCCTTGCTGGTGAAGCCCAGCTTGGCACCGGCCAGCACCTCGCCCCGCCCGATCCGGTGCGCGATCACCTCGTGCTGGATCCGGTAGGCGGTGGCTACGTCGAAGGGCTGGGACGGCTGCGGCACCGCCCCGGCCGTGCGCTGCGCGCGGTCGAGCAGGTCCGCCCCGTCACTCATCGCGAGAACCCAGCAGGTCGAGGGCCACGTCCACGATCATGTCCTCCTGGCCGCCGACCATCCGGCGGCGGCCGAGCTCGACCAGGATGTCCCTGGTGTCCAGCCCGTACCGGGCGGCTGCGCGCTCGGAGTGCAGCAGGAAACTGGAGTACACGCCGGCGTAGCCGAGGGTGAGCGTCTGCTTGTCCACGCGCACTGGCCGTTCCTGAAGCGGCCTGACCAGGTTCTCGGCCGCGTCCTGCAGCGCGAACAGGTCACAGCCGTGCTCCCAGCCGAGCAGGTCCGCGACCGCGATGAACGGCTCCGCCGGGCAGTTGCCGGCGCCCGCGCCCTGGCCGGCCAGGGCGACGTCGATCCTGGCCGCGCCGTGCTCGACCGCGGTCACGGCGTTCGCCACCGACAGCGACAAGTTCTCGTGCGCGTGCATGCCGACCTCGGTGGCGTTATCGAGCGCCTGCCGGCACGCGTCCACGCGTTCGGCGGTGCCGCGCATGGTCAGCCGGCCGCCGGAGTCGGTCACGTAGACGCAGTGCGCTCCGTAGGACTCCATCAGCTTGGCCTGCGCGGCCAGTTGGGCCGGCTCGCTAAGGTGGCTCATCATCAGCAGCCCGGCCACGTCCATGCCGTGTTCCCTGGCCCAGCCGATGTGCTGCGCGGAAATGTCAGCCTCGGTGCAGTGCGTGGCCACCCTGACCCCGGCGACACCGAGGTCCCTGGCCCTGGCCAGGTCCTCGATCGTGCCGATGCCGGGCAGCAGCAGCGTGTTCAGCCGGGCTCGGCTGACGCTCTCCGCTGCCGCCGCGAGCCACTGCGAGTCGGTGTGCGAGCCGAACCCGTAGTTGGCGCTCGACCCGCCGAGCCCGTCGCCGTGCGAGACCTCGATGGCGGCCACACCCGCCGCGTCCAGCGCGGTCACGATCTGGCGCACCTGATCGAGGCTGTAGCTGTGCCCGATCGCGTGCATCCCGTCCCGCAACGTCACGTCCTGCACGAACACGCGCATTAGTCCGTCCATCCATTCAGCTGAACGAGCCGTTCCGCGGTACGCAGCGCGGCGGAGGTCATGATGTCCAGGTTCCCCGCGTAGTCGGGCAGGTAGTGCCCGGCGCCGGTGACCTCGAGGAATACCGAGACGCGGGTGCCCTTGAACGGCTGGTCCAGGCGCGGCAGGTAGCCGATGTCCACCGGGTCGAACTGGACGTCCTGCTTGAGCCGGTAGCCGGGGACATATCCCTGGACGCTGGCCACCATGTCCGCCACCGACGCCGCGATCTTCGCCTGGTCGGCGTCCGCGGGGACCAGGCAGTAGACGGTGTCCCGCATGACCAGCGGCGGTTCGGCCGGGTTGAGCACGATCACGGCCTTGCCGTGCTGGGCACCGCCGACCTCCTCCAGTGCGTGCGCGGTGGTGGCGGTGAACTCGTCGATGTTCGCCCTGGTGCCCGGGCCGGCCGATCTGGACGCGATCGACGCCACGATCTCCGCGTACGTCACCGGCACCAGGCCGGCCACGGCGGCGACGATCGGGATCGTCGCCTGGCCGCCGCAGGTCACCATGTTGACGTTCGGCACTCCCACCGCGTCATCGAGGTTGACCGTCGGCACCACATACGGCCCGATAGCGGCGGGCGTCAGGTCGATCATCAGCTTGCCGTGCTCACGGGCGAACGCCGCGTTGCGCGCGTGCGCCCCGGCCGACGTCGCATCGAACACGACCTTCGCGTCGGCGAACTCCGGCAGGCTAGCCAGCCCGTCGACGCCTTCATGGGTGGTGGTCACCCCCATCCGCCTGGCTCTGGCGAGCCCGTCGGAGTCCGGGTCGATGCCGGCCATCGCCACCACGTCCAAGGTCTTGGACAGCCTGATCAACTTGATCATGAGGTCGGTGCCGATGTTGCCCGACCCGATCACGACAGCACCTGCCGTCACAGAGCACCCCTTCGTTCGAAAACAGCATCCACGCCGCCGAGCCCGTCCAGCCGGGCACGGTACCGGCCTGGCTCCGTCACCGGCACCATCGGGCCGAGCGCGCCGGACAGCACCACGTCACCCGCCATGAGCGGGCTGCCTCGCCTGGCCACCTCGCGAGCCAGCCAGGTCACCGCGACGACCGGCGATCCCATGCAGGCCGCGCCGGCCCCGGTGCTGACCGGCTCGCCGTCGTACTCGATGACCATGCCGACCTCGGCCAGGTCGAGCCCGGTGAGCGGCACCGGGACCGTGCCGAGTACGAACCCGCCGCTCGAAGCGTTGTCCGCGACTGTGTCGGCGATCGAGATGTCCCACCCGGCGATGCGGGAGTCGACGATCTCTACGGCGGCCAGCACGAACTCGGTGGCCCGCAGCACGTCGGCGACCGTCGCGTCCGGCGCGGTGACGTCACGGCCCAGCACGAACGCGACCTCGGCCTCGATCCGCGGCTGCAGGTAACGATCCATGCTGGCCGGCTCGCCAGAGGCGAGCGCCATGTCGCTGAACAGCATGCCGAAGTCCGGCTGGAACACGCCGAACTGCCGCTGCACGGCCAGCGAGGTCAGCCCGATCTTGCGCCCGATGATCCGCTGCCCGGCGGCCAGCCGGCCGGCGGTCAGGACAGCCTGCACCGCGTAGGCGGCGTCGATGTCGCCGTCGCCGATCAGGTCGCGGACCGGCGCGCATGGCGTCCCCGTCCCGGCGGCGGTGCGCAGCCGCCCGGCGGCGGCTTCAACGGCCGCGGCTACGGGGCTCACAGCTTCACGCATACGTTCACCGGTTCGCTATAGAAGTCCAGCGAGCGCTCCCCGCCCTCGCGGCCGATCCCGGACAGGCCGAATCCGCCGAACGGTGACCGCAGGTCGCGCAGGAACCAGGTGTTGACCCAGGACATGCCGACCCGCAGCCGCTGCGCGACGCGGTGGCCGCGGGACAAGTTCGTGGTCCACACCGACGCGGCGAGCCCGTAGTCGGTGTCGTTGGCCAGGCGCACCGCCTGTTCCTCGTCGTCGAACGGCACCAGCGCGGCGGCCGGGCCGAAGATCTCCTCGCGCATCGCCCGGTTCTCGTTTGTCAGGCCCGTCCACAGCGTGGGCTCGATCCACGAACCCCGGTTCAGCTCCGTGCCCAGGTCGGGCACTCCCCCGCCGGCCAGCACGGTGGCCCCCTCGTGCTCGGCGAGACGGTAGTAGCCCAGTACCTTGTCCCGGTGCGCGGCGGAGATCAGCGGTCCCGTCGTGGTGGCCGGATCCCGCGGGCGGCCCAGGCGCAGCGCGGCGGCGCGCGCCTTCAGTCCGGTGGCCACCTCGTCGAAGACCGGCCGCTGCACATAGATCCGTTCGGTGCACAGGCAGACCTGCCCGGTGTTGGTGAATACGGACCTGGCCAGCCCGTCCAGGGTCGCGTCCAGGTCCGCGTCGGCGAAGACGACCGCGGCGTTCTTCCCCCCGAGTTCGAACGACACCGGGCGCACCCGTGGCGCGACCGATCGCATGATCGTGCCGCCGGTGGCGGTCGACCCGGTGAACGTGACCCCGTCCACGCCGGGGTGGCCGGTCAGCGCACCGCCGACCGGGCCGCCTCCGTGCACGACGTTGCACACCCCTGGTGGCAGCCCGGCTCCGGACATGACCTCCGCG
Organism: Streptosporangiaceae bacterium; assembly: GCA_036490795.1. GTDB lineage: Bacteria > Actinomycetota > Actinomycetes > Streptosporangiales > Streptosporangiaceae > JAFARZ01. The sequence goes on along the minus strand of DASXDG010000052.1, from coordinate 3,755 downwards.
AGCAGGTTCGCCGAGGATGGCGTCAGCTCGCTCGGCTTGACGACAACGGCGTTCCCGCAGGCCAGGGCCGGGGCCAGCTTCCAGGTGAGGAGCAGCAGCGGCAGGTTCCACGGCAGGATCGCCGCGACCACTCCGAGCGGCTTGCGCACCGCGTAGTTCAGCGCCTGGCCACCGCCGGCCAGATCGGTCATGAAGCTGGATTGCCCGGCCGAGGCGATCGTGTCGGCGAACGAGCGGAAGTTCGCCACGGCGCGCGGCACATCCAGCTCACGCGCCTGGGTGACGGTGCGGCCGGTGTCGGCGACCTCGGCGGCCACGAAGTCGTCGAAGCGATCCTCGATCGCGCCGGCGATCGCCCGCAGCAGCGTTGCCCGCTGGCCCGTGCTGGCCGAGCCCCACGGGCCGTCGTCAAGGGCACGCCGCGCCGCCGTCACCGCCTGGTCGACCAGGGCGTCGTCGGCCTGGTCGACCAGGGCGGTGACGGTGCCGTCTACGGGGCTGATCTTTTCCATCGGCATCGCTACCGACGATACGAACCCGCCGTCGACGAAGCACCGGATCGTCTCGGTCACTGGGACTGGGACTGGGACTGCGACTGGCCGGAGTCCAGCAGGCCTTCCTTGACCGATTCACGCCAGAAGTGGGTCACGCCGCCCTTGGCGTGTTCCATGCCGCCCATCTGCGCGAACATGACGAAGTCGTCCCTGACCACGAAGTGCTCGCTGATCTTGCCGTCGCGGAACTTGAGCGTGTGCACGTGCGGCTGGCTCACCTGCTGGCCCGCGGCCGGGATGCCGAACAGCCGGCCGCCGGTGACGACCGCGGTGAACATCCCTTCCACCACGACGATGTCGCCCTCGGCGGTGACCCTGGTGATCTCGAACTTGGCGTCGGTGAACAGCTCCTGGAAGGACTTGGAGACCTCCTTGGCGTTCTCCAGGCCGCGGTCAGGCCCATCGGCCGCGTTGGACGCGTGATTCCAGTAGTCGTCAGTGAACCGCTTGCGGAAGTCCTCGGCGAACTCCGCGCTCTCCACGTCGACCTCCTTGCCGAGGTCGCGGCCCCAGTAGGCGATCGCCATGTCCTTGTTATGCCGGGTTACCTCATCAAGCGCCATGAGGGCTCCTTATCTCTGGTTTTCCTTGAGTTGAGCGTGGTCAGCCCGTACCACAGGGCCGCTACCAGCACAGTAAAGATCAGCGCCATCGCTGCTCCCTGGGAGGGTACGTATTCGCCCGACGTCACGTTGATCCGGTCGTACAGGTACATGCTCAGCGGCTGGCTCTGCGCGTTGGACAAGAAGGCCGCCAGCGTGAAGTCGGTGGCGGCGACGATGAACAGCTGGATCCACACCGCCAGCACGGTGGGCAGGATCAGCGGGAGGACCACCCGGCGGAACGTGGCCAGCCTGCTCGCCCCCGAGGAGGCTGCCGCCTCCTCGAGTTCGCCGCCGACCTGGAGGATCGCGCTGTACGCGGTCCGGTAGGGCACCGCCAGCCGGTAGGAGTTGGCCAGGATCAGCGCGATGATCGTGCCGGACAACGCGACCCACCGGTTGATGATCAGGTACAGCATGAACGCGGTGAACCCGGCGATCACGTCGGGTATGGCGATCGAGGAGGAGGCGAGCAGGTCGATCAGCCTGGCCGACAGGCGATTGGCCCGGCCCGCTGAAGAGCGGGCCGCCGAGAGCTGTGCCGCCGACCGGGCCGACGCGAACGCGAGCGTGACCGCCACCGCGCAGGCGATCGTCGCGCTGGCCGCCCCGATGATCCCGGTCCTGGTGAGCGACTGCCAGAACTGCGGGTCATGGAAGACGGCGGGGAAGGCGGACAACGTGGCGTATTTTCCCAGGTTGTGCGCGGAGATCGGCATCGTGTACGGCGTCAGCGACGACCAGATCAGTGACGCCGCCGGCAGCGCGACCACCACGAGCAGGTAGAGGATGACCGCGGCCAGCGCGAACGGCTTGCCCTTGCCCAGCGGCAGCCGCCTGGGCCGGTAGCCCTTGCCGCTGATCGAGGCGCGCCGGGCCGCGCTGCGGGTGCTGCGCAGGTAGGCCCAGAAGATCACGGCCATGAACACCAGGAAAACCAGCCCGTACGCGGCGGCCTCACCGTACTCGGGTAGGTTGCCGCCCGGTGGTGTGACCAGGTACCACAGGCGCAGCGCCAGGATGTGCGTACCCGACTGCTGGCCGAACAGCAGCGGGATGGCCAGGCCGCCGATCGCGAGCAGGAACGTCAGCGCGGCCAACCCGAGCATGGTAGGCCACAGGATCGGCAGTGTCACGGTCCGCACCGTCCTGGCGAACGAGGCGCCGGACATCCGGCTGGCTTCCTCCAGCGAGCCGTCCATGTTCCCCATCGCGGGGGCGAGCAGGAGGAACGGGAACGGGACCAGGGACAGTCCCTGCAGCACCACCATCGTGCCGAAGCTGAACGGGTCGACAGGACCGGCCTGCCCGTGCCACCACGGCAGCACCCGCAGCAGTTCGTTGAGCACGCCGGCCTGCGGACCGAGCATCAAGATATAGGACTGTGCCATCACGATCGGCGGGATGATGAACGGGACGATGACCAGCACCGAGATGACACGCTGGCCCGGCAGGTCGGTGCGGGCGACCAGCCAGGCCAGCGCGGATCCGAGCAGCATCGCCACCAGCATGGCTCCGCCCGCGTAGATGGCGGTATCGAGAACCGTGGAGCCCAGACCGCCGCTGCCCGCGCTCAGCGCCCGGTAGTTCTGCAGTCCCCAGTGGATGTCAGGCAGGCCGAAGGGCAGGAACGTCCCCCGCACGCTGGTGATCAGGTCCATCACGAGCGGGACGAGCAGAAGGTAGACGGCCACCAAAACGGCGGCGGCCGTCAGCACGGTCATGCCCTTCGGCCTGCTGAGTTTCATACTGTGGCTTTCTGCTAGCCGAGCGCGTTGTCGGCGGCGGTGTCGAGCTTGTTGAGCTCGTTCCGGTTCGCGAACGACTCGAAGATCAGGTCGTCGTTCGTGATGGCCTGCTCCAGCGTGGTGACGTTCTGCTTCATGACTCCGCTCGCCGCCGCGAAGGTGGAGCTGGGCAGGCCCGGGTACGGCTGCACCAGTCCGGTCATCGAGGTGTTGGTGAGCAGCGTGTTGATCCAGGTCGGGTCGTAGGACTCCCACAGTGCGAACAGCTCGGCGGCCGGCTTGTTGGAGGCGTCGCTGTTGACGCCCATGAACTGGACGTAGGTCTGCGCATACTGGATCGGACTCAGCTGCAGCGAGGGGTCGGTCTGCCCGAGGTCTTCGGCGAAGTCGACCGGGTTCTCGCCGGTGGACAGCAGGCTCGCGTCATTGCTGGAGACGGTCAGGTTTCCGCTGCTGCGCAGCTGCTTGATCAGCTGGACCATCTTGGCCTGGCCGTACTTCATCCCGTAGCCGGCGAACACGTACCCCTCGTAGTCCTCGGTGACGAGCTTGCCGTGCCATTGCGAGCCCAGGTAGTCGGGCAGCGAGACCGGCGGGGCCGAGGCCTGCTTGGTGGTGTTGTACTGGGCGAACTCGGTCTGGATGCTGTCCGGCAGCAGCCCGGTGTTCACGCCGCCGATCTGCAGGAACTGCTTGGGCACGCCGAACGCCGCCCAGTTGATCTTCTGCCAGTAGCCCTCGTCGTAGAGCTGGGTCATCGTGGTGATCGAACCCTTGACGATGTCACTGTTGCGGGCGCCGGTGGCCTTGGCGGTGACGATCGCCGACCCCAGGTTGAAGTTCAGGCCCCT
>DASXDG010000051.1:0-9127 GCA_036490795.1 Streptosporangiaceae bacterium | reverse complement strand
AGCGATGCGAGGGGATCGCGGAGGTGGAGCGGGATGTCGTTTCGCCCGCGATGCGCGAGATCGAGGCGTGTGATCCGGAACGGCGGCTGGTCGGTTTCGATCACCGCCTGAAAGGCCCGGACCGGATCAAGGACAAGGTCGCGGAGGACATGCTCTTCAAAATGCGGGAGCCCGAGCAGGCGCTCGCCGGCGTGAAAGACGTTGTCCGGTATACCTTCCAGTATGGCGAGATTGGCTATACCGACGCCGTGGACGCGGACATCGACCGGCTCAAGGAGTGCGGCTTCCAGCAGGTTGAGCTGCGGAACTCGTGGACGGACAGCCATTACCGCGGTATCAACAGCCGATGGCGAGAACCTGTGACCGGGCAGCTCTTTGAGGTGCAGTTCCATACCCGGACCAGTTATGAAGCCAAGCAGCTGACCCATGGTGCCTACGAGCGACTGAGGAATCCATGCACCTCGGACTCTGAGCGAGGCGAATTGGAATCCCTCCAGGAGAGGGTATGCAAAAACATCTCGATTCCGCGTAACGCGACCAATATCCCAGATTTTCCATAGGGGGTGGCGATGTCTGAACTAATCACGTACTACGCCATTGTTGACGACTTCAGCAGCCGTGAAGACCCGGCCGGCGTGGTCCGCCGGGTAAAGAGCGATGGAGGTCAGCGCGACGAAGCGTTCGGCCGGGACCTGGCATGGAGCCACACCTCGCTGCTCTACTCCGCGGAGCGGGGGAACCTCGACAACCAGTTCGTCGAGATCGGCGAGGAAGAGGCGGACCGGATCGTGGCGCGCATCCGCGCCTCGGTGGCAGGCGGCTAGGACTCGCCAGCTGACGGGACACGGAGCAGGCCCTCGTAGCAGCGGGGGAGTTCGGCCGACAACTGGGCGCCTTCGGAGATCGCGGCGCGGTCCGCGTCGCTGGTGGCGAGGGCGGCGATCTGGGGGAGCAGGACGTTGAGTCCGGCGATGAGGTCGCTGACCCCGGCCATGAGCGGCTGGATCCAGCATTCTTCCAGCGCGCCGGTGGGCTCCAGGTGGATGTTACGCAGACCCTCGGGTAGCGACGGCGCGGGGTCAAGGGCATCGAGCACGCCGGCGATGACGGCGAGCACGTGATAGTGGGCGATGCTCATGGCGGGCTCGCAGGCGCCGAGCAGGCCGCTGAGCGCCTTGGTGGCCAGGAGCCCGAATCCCGCAGCCTCGAGTGCCGCGGGTGTGTCCGCGGGATTGGCCAGATGAACCTCAGCGACATGCCTGTCGACGACCGCCTGAAGGTCACCGACGTTCCTTATACGCACGAAAGTCTGACGCTCCGTCATGGCACGGCCACCTTTCGAAACGGACTGTTCCTGACGGTACACCCGTGGTTGGTCCGTGTGATGGCCAATCGTGGCGGTCCCGCTACTTACGGTGCGGCAGGTAAGAGGAGTGTCACCTCTGGGTTAGCGCCCGGCTGGGTTAGCGGCCGGCGCGCGGCGCCGTAGCGGCACAAAACAGGCACCGTTGTCGAGACTCCACGTATCGTGCGCGTGAGCATCCGGATACCCGGACGCTCGCGCGCACGATCTTTCTGGCGGGCCGGATTCGGTGGGTGCGGGCCGGATTAGCGGGCACGAGCCGGAATGTGCGTTATCGATGTGACGAACGTGGCAGAAGCGGTCGATCGCGCGACCCGGCCGTCGTGGCCGACGGCGCGCAAGCATCTGGCGGCCTGGGCCATAGTGGATGGATGACCGCGACCAGGCTGATCAGCATTGACGATGCGCCGGCGATCACCAAGCTGATCCTGGCGAGCCGGGATTTCCTGGCGCCGTGGGAGCCCGCCAGGAGCGAGAGCCACTTCACCGTCGAGGGACAGCGCAATGCGATCGGGGACGCACTGACAAGGGCGGCGCGGGGGATCATGCTTCCGCACGTCATCCTGGACGAGGACGGCGCCGTCCAGGGCCGGGTCACGCTGAACAACGTCATCCGCGGGCCATTCCAGTCCTGCAGTCTGGGCTACTGGCTAGGCGAATCCGCCAACGGGCGAGGGCTGGCCACGAGGGCGGTCGCGAACATGAAGCGGATCGCGTTCGGCCAGCTGGCGCTGCACCGGATCGAGGCCGGCACGCTCAAGCACAACGTGCGGTCGCAGCGGGTCCTTGACCGGAACGGGTTCGAGCGCTTCGGACTGGCCCCGAACTACCTCCTGATCGCCGGCCAGTGGCAGGACCATATCCTGTTCCAGACGATCAACGACCTGTGAGAGATCGGTCACACATAGCCGAGCGCGGACCCCGGGAATGGCCATAACAAGCACGGGTTGCTCCTGGAATGTCGCAGTTTGTTTGCGTTCGCGCCGATAGATGCGTGAGGATAGCTAGCGCATACAGACGGGGGGTTCCCGGGTGTCCGCGCAACCGCCGGCAAGGTCAGCGACGTTCCGTGACGCATTCGCCATCGGTGAGTTCCGCGCGCTGTGGCTGGCATACCTGGCTTCGGTGGCGGGGGATCAGCTCGCGCTGGTAGCGGTCACCGTGCTGGTCTACGACCGGACGCATAACCCGCTGCTGACCGCGCTCGCCTACACGGCCGGCTTCCTGCCGTGGGTGCTCGGCGGGGTGACGCTGTCCCGCCTGGCGGATCGCTACCCGCGGCGCACCGTCATGGTTGCCTGCGACACGGCCCGCCTTGGCATCGTCGCCGTGATGGCGATCCCTCAGATGCCGCTCCTGCTGGCAGTCCTGCTGCTGGCGCTCGTGACGCTGCTGGAATCGCCGTTCCGCTCGGCCCGGTCGGCGATGCTGCCGGACATCTTGACCGGCGACCGCTATGTGATGGGCACCGCCGCGATGACGATCACCAACCGGACCGGGCGGACGCTAGGCCTGGCCGGCGGCGGCATCGCGGTTGCCTTCCTAGGCGCGCACGTCGCGCTGGCCGTCGACGCGGGAACATTCGCCTTCTCGGCGGCAGCGCTCCGCCTAGGCGTCAAGCTGCGTCCCGTGCACCCTAAGGATCATCGCGACTACCAGAGCCAGTCGGTCGTGGTCCGGGTCTTCAGGGATTCCCGGCTCCGCACGCTCATGCTGCTCGGCTGGCTGGTCCCGTTCTACGCGGTGCCCGAAGGGGTCGCCGCCCCGTACGCGCACATGCTGCACGGTGGTTCGGTGGCCACCGGACTGATCCTGGCGGCCGGCCCGGCCGGCGGCATCGTGGGCTCGGTCGGCTTCTCCAGGCTCGTGCAGCCGGACCGGCGCCAGCGCTACATGGGCCCGCTCGCTGTCGTCGCTTGCGCGACCTTGGCTCTGTGCCTTCTCGAGCCGCCGTTGATCGCTTCCCTTGCCGTCTTTGCTGCTTCCACGGTGTTCTCGTGCTATCAGCTGGCGGCCAACTCGGCGTTCGTCAAAGCGGTGCCGCCGAGTTGGCGCGGCCAGGCGTTTGGCCTGGCCAACGGCGGGATCAACGTTGGCCAGAGCGTATGGTTTGCCGCCGCGGGCGCGGCCGCGGCGGTCGTTTCTCCCGCGGTGGTGATCGGACTGAGCGGCCTGCTCGGTGCCGCCGTTGCGGCGACGCTGGCCGTCAGCTGGCGCAGGCTCCCGGCAGCTGAGCCGGTTGCCGCGACGGTCTTACTCCCACTCGTTCCGCATGACCCCCCCAATGAGGTTGCTGGGCAATGTACATTTCCGCTGCTAGAGGACCGATGTCAAGATCGGGCACAACTAACCGGCTGGGCGCTTGACGAACAGCCGCTCCGCTGCAACGATGAGCTATCAGCCCGATTCATGACGTTATCGACAATTGCTCATGGCGTTGTCGGATTTTACATGATGACCACAAATCTGTGTTGGCAATGTAATCCCGCCCGCTGGGAGATATGGCGGCTGCCGGGCCGCGTGCGCGCCTACATCGTGGGTGTCCATGTGGTGGCGCTCGCCGCTCTTGGCGTGGCCCTGGCCGGTGCGAGCTGGCATTTTCGTGATGCCGCCGTGTTCGCGGCCCTGGTCTGCTGCGGTGCGGCGACGATCGAGGTGACCCGCCGGATTAAGGTTGTCCACGGCGCGGTGTCCCATGACATGCAGGCTGTCTGGTATATAGCCGCAATCGCCTTGTGTCCTATTTGTTATGTAATGTTGCTGCCGCTGGTGCTGGCCCCGTACCGGGTGGCGCGCATGACCAGGGGCGTCACCTACCGGCGGGTATTCGGCGGTTCGGCGTGTGCCCTCGCCTACGGCGGCGCGGCGGCTGTGTTCCACGCGCTGCCGCACTCGCTGGGCGGCAAGTCGGGTCCGGAGGTCATTGCCTGGCTGGCCGTGCTGGCCGCCTGCGGGGCCCTGGGCCTGGCCGCCAACAACGTGCTGATCATCACCGCGATCGCGCTCTCCGACCCGGGGAGCTCGCCTCGCAAGCAAGCGCTTGACCGGGAAGCTGCCGTCACCGACCTGTGCCAGCTCAGCCTGGCGGTGCTGATCGCCCTGCCCGCCGCGTTCAGTTCGTTCTTGCTGGTCGGAGCCGTCCCGATCGTGGTTGTGATGCGCCGGTTCATGATGCATGCCCAACTGGTCACCGCTGCCCGCCTGGACCCCAAGACCGGGCTGCTGAACGCCGTTACCTGGCAGCGCGAGGCCGACCTAGAGGTAGCACGCGCCGAACGCACCCGGACCCCGCTCGCCATCGCCATCGCCGACATCGACCATTTCAAGTCGGTCAACGACCGGCACGGCCACCTGGCCGGGGACGCGGCGCTGTCGCTGATCTCCGCCACGATGTCCGCGCTGCTGCGCGAATACGACCTGATCGGCAGGTTCGGCGGCGAGGAATTCGCCATCTGCCTGCCGCATACGGACCCGGCAGAGGCATTTCAGGTGGCCGACCGGCTCCGGGAGAAGGTCGCCATGATCAGCGCCACTCAGTACCCCGGGGCACCACCGGTGCAGATCACGATCTCGGTCGGCGTGGCCAGCCTGGAATCGGCTCACCGCACGCTCGATGAACTGATCGCCGCCGCGGATGCCGCGCTGTACCGGGCGAAGGCGTCGGGTCGCAACTGCGTCATCCTGAGCAGGGAGGAACGGCTAAGATCCACCGGGTGAAGGTGCTCATCGCCGGCGGAGCCGGGTTCATCGGCAGTACGATCGCGCTGGCCTGCGCGGATGCTGGGATCACGCCGGTCATCCTGGACAACCTGGTGACCGGCCGCGCCGAGTTCACCGAGGGGTTCGCCTTCTATCAGGGGGACATCGCCGACGGGGCGATGATCGACAAGGTCTTCGCGGACCATCCGGACATCGACGCCGCCGTACTGGCGGCGGCGCTGATCGTCGTGCCGGACTCGGTCGCGGATCCCGTCGGCTACTACCGGGCGAACGTGGTCGGCAGCCTGGAGTTCGCCGCCCACCTGCTGCGCAACAACTGCCGCCGGCTGATCTTCAGCTCCTCCGCCTCGATCTACCGGCCCGGCGCGGACTTCACCGTGGACGAGGACTCGCCGCTGAACCCGCAGAGCCCGTACGCGCGGAGCAAGGCGATCACCGAGGCGATATTCGCCGACATCGCGGCGGCGGACCCGATCCGGATCCTGTCGCTGCGGTACTTCAACCCGATCGGCGCCGACCCGCGCATGCGCACCGGGCTGCAGATTCCTGATCCCTCGCACGCGCTCGGGAAAATCCTCCAGTCTCTCTCAGAACAAACGGTGTTCTACGTGACCGGCACCGGCTATCCCACCCGAGATGGGTCGGGCATCAGGGACTACGTCCATGTCTGGGACCTGGCGACCGCGCATGTCGCCGCGCTGCGCCGGTTCGACGCCGTGTTGACTGAGGCTGGCATGACGAGCAGCTATGGAGTTATTAATCTGGGTACTGGAACCGGGACCACGGTCCGCGAGCTAGTGGCGGCGGTCAGCCGGGTGACCGGTACGCAGGTGCGGGTGCGGGAGGCGCCGCCGCGGCCGGGAGACGTGGCGGGAGCGTACACGCGGGTGGGCAAAGCGCGGCTGCTGCTGGACTGGGAGCCGCGTTTCGGTATCGACGACGGCATCCGTCACTCGCTGGAGTGGGCCGCGATCAGGCCATCTCGTCTCGGGGTGTAGCGTTACGCTCAGTAACCGGGGGACGGGGGAATTTCATGAAACGATCAATGGCCGCGGTGGCCGTGTCCGCCGCGATCATGACGGCGGGAACGGCGGCGACGGCATTCGCGGCCGAGGGCGCGCACGCCGCACACGCGGTGCGGGCCAGTCACGCGGTGCGGGTCAGTCATGCGGTGCGGGTCAGTCATGCGGTGCGGGTCAGGAACGCGGTCACGGTCAGTCACGCGGCGCAGGTCAAGCTGGCCGAGGCCAGCACGATCAACAAGTTCGTGTGGGGCCGGTACCTGATCATCGTGCGCTACGTGAAGGACGATCCGCTGCCGAAGCGGTTCGACATGCCGATGACGCTAAAGGCCGGCGCCGAGGAGAACGCCACGTCAGGCCAGCTCACCACGCTGCAGCGCAGCTACGAGTCGCTGGCCAGGGGCAGCATCCAGGTGTTCATGCTGAAGCCGGCGGAGCAGAAGGCGGTCAAGCACGTGCAGCGGCACCGGGTGCACGCGCACGTCAACACCGGCTTCGGCGGGCTGGCGCGCCTGGTCGCGCACCACTTCCCGTACGCGCCACACCCCGCTCGTCGCTAACGCTGACTGGCCGGCCACGTTCGGCGCAACGAGGCCGGCCATCAGCTCGACCAGTTTTTGCAGTCCGCTCAGCGGCCGGATCATCACGGTGACGCTGGTCAGCTTGCCCTCGCCGTTCCAGCGCAGCAGGTCGACTCCCTGCACGTACCTGCCCTCGAGTTCGGCCTCGAACTCAAGCACCGCGCTCGACTGGTCATGCCATTGCGCGACATAACGCAGCGTGGGTCCCAGCACCGCGATCGCCCCGGTCAGGTACAGCGTGGTCGCGGCCTTGCCCTCCTGCGGCTTGAATACGGCCGGGGACCGGAATACCGCATCGTCGGCGAGCAGGTCATCGAGCAGCGCGGGATCGCGCGAGTGGACCATCGCATGCCAAGCGCGCAGGACAGCGGGTTGCCCGGAGTCTTGCTCAGCGGCTTCCTTAACGGCTTCCTCAGACATAACTGAACTATCTCACTGCGCCGTGGGGCCGGTGATCCTCGTCACCGCGTCTGCCCACAGTTTCGCGGGGATCAGGTCGTCGGCCGTCCAGAACCGGAACGTCGCGGACTTCGTCCACGGCCGGGCCAACCTCATGATCGTCCGATGCGGGTCGGTGCCCGCGAACGTGCGCAGGGCCTGCTCGTCGGTCCAGGCGGACAGCGTCCAGTACACACCGGCTACCGGGTGGGCGCGCAGCGAGACGCCCAGGATGCCGGGGGAGCGGCGAGCCTGGCGCCAGATGCGCAGCGCGTGCACGAGGAAGGCCGGTGACCGCCAGGCCGACTTCAGCTCGAAGCGGGAACCCATAACGAACGCGGGTCCGCCGGTGATCGCATCGCCCGCGCTCGCACTGTTCACGGCCGCGCTGTTCACGGCCGCGCTGTTCACGGCCGGGCTCCAGGGAAGTTCCATCGCGCTTTTCCCTCCGTAAGATTGGATAGTGACACTCTCCAATATAGGATAGCCTCACTATCTAACGCAAGGCGGGAGTGATGACGGGTGCGGATGGCTGAGCTGAGCAAGCGGAGCGGCGTGCCGATCGCGACGATCAAGTACTACCTGCGCGAAGGGTTGCTGCCGCAGGGTGAGACGGTGTCGGCGACCCGTGCCGAGTATGGAGAGGCGCACCTGCGCCGGCTGCGGCTGATCCGGGCGCTGATCGAGGTCGGGGAGGTCCCGGTCGCCGGAATCAGCGCCATTCTCAAGCGGGTCGACGACCCGTCGGTAACCCCGCACGTAATGCTCGGCACGGTCCAGTACGCTCTCGGGGCGCGTCCGGCCGGGGATTCGCTGACCGGCGATTCGCCGGCTGGGGATCCGGACCGGATCGCGGCGGAAGCCGAGGTGGCCGCTCTGATCGAGGACATGGGCTGGCGGATCACGCCGGGTGCTCCGGCGCGCGATCTGCTGGCGGCCGCGCTGGCCGCGTTGCGCGGCACCGGGTCCGCGCCCGCCGGGCCGCCGCTGCGTGACTACGCGGAGGCCATGGCGCGCCTCGCCGCGGCCGAGGTCTCTTCAGTCGATGAGGGAAACCGCTCAGAACTCGCGGAATCCGCCATTGTCGGAATGGTCCTTTATGAGCGGGTACTCGTAGCGATCCACCGCCTGGCGCAGGAGAACGCGTCCGCGCAGGTCTTCACGGGTAATAATGGCGGGTACAACAAGTTACGGGAGGGAATGAGATGAGCGCACGAGATCTTACGGCGGGTGCACCCTGCTGGATAGACCTGAACACCTCCGACACGGCCGCCGCCCGGGACTTCTATACCGGCCTGTTCGGCTGGACGGCCGGCGAGGCGAGCGAGGAGTTCGGCGGCTACTTCATGTTCGACCACAAGGGCACTCCGGTAGCCGGGTGCATGCCCGCCATGCCGGACGCGCCGACCAACATCTGGTCGGTCTACCTCAGCGTCCCGGACGCCGGCAAGACGCTGGAGGCGGCGGCCGACAGCGGCGGTCAGGTCGTGGTGCCGGCGATGGCTGTCGGGGACCTGGGGACGATGGGTATGGTCATCGACCCGGCCGGTGCCGCGATCGGCCTGTGGCAGCCCGACCAGTTCTCCGGCATCGTTAACGGTGACGACGCGGGGCTGCCGAGCTGGTTCGAACTGCACACCACCGACTATGCCGGGGCGCTGGCGTACTACCGTGACGTGTTCGGCTGGACGCTGCAGACCATGGCGGACACGCCCGAGTTCAGGTACAGCATCCTCGTCCACGATGGCAAGGAACTGGCCGGTGTCATGGATGCCAGCGGGGTGCCGGGCGCCCGCGTGGGCTGGACGTTCTACGTCTGGGTCGACGACGCCGACGCGATGGCCGCCCGGGTGACCGAGCTCGGCGGTACGGTGCTCGAACCGCCCGTCGACACGCCGTACGGCCGCATCGCGACCGTGGCCGACCCGCAAGGCGTCGCGTTCAAGCTGCAGGCGGCCAACGACCAGATGCCCGCAGCGCAGTCCTAGCGCTACCGGCGGCAT
>DASXDG010000050.1:0-15750 GCA_036490795.1 Streptosporangiaceae bacterium | reverse complement strand
TGGCAGATCAACAGCATGGGGTGGATCTCGGGACAGGGCAGGAACTACCTGATCGCGGTGCTGACCACACGGAATCCAACCGAGGGCTACGGCATCGACACCATCGACAGGCTGTCCGCGATCGCCTGGCGCGCGCTGGGCGCGCGGACGTGTCGGGGAGGGCGGCAAGCCGGGCGAGGAGCCGCTGGCGTGAGGTGATCGCATTGGCGAACATCTGCGGGTCCTGCGCCAGGCCCGGGCCGCATTGCCGCACGTCGCTGGCAGCCTCCACCACCGCGCTGCGGTCGCTGACGCTCCCCGCGAGCAGTGCGGACAGGTGCCGTGCGGCCCGCTCCTGCGCCGGATCCGAACGCGCCGGGGATTTAGCCGTCGATGGTGACGGCGACACCGAATGTGACGCGGCGGTACTGCTCTGGTCGCTCGCGGAGGCGTGGCTCGACGCGGGCATCTGCGCGAGCACCACGGCGACTCCGACGCCACCCAGCACGCCGACCAGCGACAGGCCCGCCAGCAGCCCCATCCGGGACGGTCGCCGAGGCGATTCCTCGGGCCATGCCTGCGGCCTTGGTGGCGGTTCGGCTGACCATGACGGGCTGTCCGGATCAAACAACCACGAGTCCTCGGCCGGCTCGGGTTGCGGCTTGCGTAGCGTTGCGCCGCACCAGCCGCAGAAGCTCGCTTCGTTACCAGCCTGCTGGGTCAGCTCGTGCCCTGGTAGCGACGCGCGACGGTGGTGACGAACGAGTAGACGGCATCTTCGGCGGGGGATAGCGGGCCGGGCTTCGCGTGCGGCGAGGACAGGCCGCGCTGCACTGACTCGCATGCGGCCCAGTCCTGGCGGTTGGTCAGATCCCAGAACTCCACCGCGTATGCCGGGTCGAAGCCTGGCTTCGCGACCGCCTCTGGCGAGAAAGCCCAGGTGCACTCGATCCGCGTGCGGCCGGCCGAGAGCGGAACCACCCGGTGGGTCATCACGTAGTCGGGGTGGAGCGACCACAAGATGTTCGGGAAGATGTTGACGTAGCTGACCGTGCGAAGCTCGGGGCCGGACAGGCCCCTGAGCGGCACTCCGTGGCTGGTGCCGTCCAGCGACATCGTCGCCATGCCGTCGCGCAGGTCCATCCAGCCGCCGATCCACGCGCCGGTGGCCGCGTAGTTCTCGCCACTCTTCGGCGGGCTCACCCGGCACAACTCCGGATGGATGGACGGGCAGTGGTAGCACTCGTGATAGTTCTCGGTCAAGATCTTCCAGTTCGACGCCGCGTCATAGGTATGCCGGTCGGCGATGACCAGCCGTTCTGGTTCGTAGGCGGCGACGAGATCACCGAGCGCGGCCAGTTCGGCGGGCAGCGTTCCGGTGAAGATCAGCCCATGCCATTCGGTGACCGGCAGCTCGGTCAGGCCCCATTGGCTCTTGTCCAGATGGCGGTATCCGGCGGCGCCGCGCAGCGTGCCGTCTAGGCCGTAAGTCCAGGCGTGATACGGGCAGATGATCGATTTCTGGGTGGCCTGCCCGCCGCAGGGGAGCAGCTCGTGGCCGCGGTGCCGGCAGGTGTTCGCGAACGCGTGAAGCACGCCGTCGTCGCCGCGCACCAGCAGCACGCTGCCCTCGCCCGCCGGTTCGGCCCGCTGATCGCCGGGTGACGGCAGTTCGGCGCTGAGCCCGAGGCACATGAACTCGCTGAAGAAGTGCCGTCGCTCCCAGTCGAATACCGCTTCCTCGGTATAGGCCGCGCGTGGCAGCATCCGGCTCTCACCGAACGGCAGCAGCGCCTCGGCCAGTTCACTCGCGTCCACCGGCGCGGGCGGCCGTACGACCTGGGCCCGCACCGCCGCCATCGGGGCCTGCGCCTTCGTTTGACTGACCATACAGTCAATCGTGCATCGCGTCACCTGGTGGTGTCAATCGGCGCCGCGCGCCAGGACGCGCGCGGACGTTCGCGGAGGCACGAGAATGGCACGCGATTATCACGGAACGAAAACTTTCCGCTAAAAGGAAAGTTTCCGCGAAAGGGCATCGCTAGCCGCGGGCTGCGAAAAAATACTTTACATCCTGGCTGTTCAGCGGCCTGCCGAGAAATTGGTCGCGCAAAGAGGGCAACCCAATATGGGCGCACGGCGTATTACAAGTGTTCAGATTTATCTCTACGTACCAGTCAACGGGTGGAAGGTGTAGTAGTGCGCAAAATCGTAAGCGGTGGTATCTCGGGACGTCGGGTCGTTGCTGTAGCGGCCGCGACCGTTGTTGTTGGCGGTGTCGCGGCCACGTTGCTGGCCGGCTCCGCGTTTGCCTCGCCGGGCCCCATGCTGATTGCCACTAAGACGGTCGTGACCGGCAGCTCGCAGCAGCCGAACGACTCCCTTGGCGCGGTCCTTAAAATAAGCGTGCAGGTGACAGCCCAGGGCGGTTCCTCGGCACCGGCCGGCGACGTCATCGTCAACGCCGGGCCGTCGAACAACTGCGCAGCGGCGGTGAGCGGCCCCGCGAACAGCAAGGTGAGCACGGGAAGCTGCGAAGTTCACAATTTGGCGGACCAGACGTACAGCGTGTACGCCGCGTACCGTGGCTCGGGTAGCTGGTCGGCGAGCAAGACGAGCAGCGATACCCAGGTCACGCTCACCAGCAACGTCGCGCCGGCGATTACCTCGGGCACCCCGGCGGAGAAGGCGACGGCCGGCGAGTGGTACGACGCCACGATCACGGCCAGCGGAACCCCGACGCCCACGTACAAGCTGGACCCGAACGCGCCGAGCTGGCTGAGCATCAACAGCACGACCGGTGCGGTGTCCGGCAGGGTGCCGCACTCGCTGTCCGGCAACCAGTTCACCTACTCGGTGATCGCGTCGAACTCGGTGGGCAACGCGACCGCCGGCCCGTACACGGTCAGCGTCACCGGTACCAGGCAGAGCGACGTGGTGTCGTCGCTGAGCTGCTCCAAGTCGGTGACCATCGGCCGTTCTGGCAGCTGCACGCTGACGGTCAAGAACGACGGTTCCCGCACGGCGTCCGGCGTCACCGCCGTCATCGCGCTGCCGTCGCGGCTGTCCGCCAGCTACTGCGGTCACGGCTGGGGCTGGGGCTGGCTGACCGGCCACAGCGGCGGCTGCACGCTGAGGCACAACACCGCCGCCTGGCAGCTCAGCTCGCTGGCCGCTGGTGCGTCCAAGTCCGAGACGCTGCACTTCACCGCCGGCCAGAACGGTTACCCCTGGGGCTTCGGCCGCAGCCACCACTGGAACAGCGTGACGGTCAAGGGTTCCGCGGACACCTCGTCGCAGTCCCCGAGCACCGCCAAGGCCACGGTCGTGATTCACCCGAGGTCCGGCTGGTTCTGGTAACAGGTGACAGGTAATTAGGTAGTAGGTAGTAGATAACAGGTAATTCTGAGCCGGCCGCCGCGGCACTCCCCGCGGCGGCCGGTTTAGTTACTATCGCGTAGGGTTGCCGCATGGTGCAGGCACCGATCCGCATCGGCAACGCCTCCGGTTTCTACGGTGACCGGTTCACCGCCATGCGGGAGATGCTGGAGGGCGGCGGACTCGACGTTCTCACCGGCGACTACCTCGCCGAGCTGACCATGCTCATCCTGGGCCGTGACCGCCTGCGGGATCCCGGCCTCGGCTACGCGCGGACATTCCCGCGCCAGCTCCAGGACTGCCTCGGGCTCGCGCTCGAGCGCGGCGTGGCCATCGTCGTCAACGCCGGCGGCCTGAACCCGGCCGGCCTGGCCGCCGCCGTCGGTGAGCTCGCGGAGAAATCCGGCCTTGCCCCGAAGGTCGGCTACGTCACCGGCGATGACCTGCTGCCCAGAGCGGCCGAACTCGGGCTCGGTGCCCCGGCGGCCGGCCAGCTGGTCGCCGCCAACGCCTACCTCGGCGGCTGGGGCATCGCGGAGTGCCTGCGCGCGGGAGCGGACGTGGTGGTCACGGGCCGGGTTACCGACGCGTCGCTGACCCTAGGCGCGGCGGCCGCTCACTTCGGCTGGGCGCGGGACGACTACGACGCGCTGGCCGGTGCCACCGCGGCCGGGCATGTGCTGGAATGCGGCGCGCAGGCGACCGGCGGCAACTACTCGTTCTTCACCGAGATCGCTGATCTGAGCCATCCTGGCTTCCCCATCGCGGAGATCTACCCCGACGGTTCCAGCGTGATCACCAAGCACCCTGGCACGGGCGGCTCCGTCAGCACGGGCACGGTCACCGCCCAGTTGCTCTACGAGATACAGGGACCGCGCTATCCCGGCCCGGACGTCACGCTTCGCCTGGACACGATCAGGCTGTCCCAGGACGGACCAGACCGGGTCCGCATCGACGGCACGCGCGGCGAACCGCCGCCGTCGCGGCTGAAGGTCTGCGTCAACACGCTGCGCGGCTACCGCAACCAGATGGAGTTCGTGCTCACCGGGCTGGACATCGAGGCCAAGGCCCGGCTGGTCCGCGAGCAGCTAGCCGGGAAGGTGCCGGGAAGCGCCGAGTGGACGCTGTCCAGGACCGACCACGCCGACGCCGCCAGCGAGGAAGAGGGCAGCGCGATCTTGCGGTGCGTGGTGCGGGACACCAGCGGCAAAGACGGAGGCAAGAGCATCGGCCGCGCGTTCTGCGGCGCCGCGGTGGAGCTGGCACTGGCCAGCTATCCCGGGTTCCACGTCACCACGCCGCCCGGCGATGCCCAGCCTTACGGGGTTTTCACCGCCGCATACGTGGACCGGGATCAGGTCGGGCACACGGCCGTGCTGCCGGACGGAACGCCGGTGCCTGTAGAAAATCCAGATCTAACCCAAGAACTGGCCGTGGTGGCAGTCGCGGAGGTCGATGTCCCGGCAGACGGGCCTACCCGGCGGGTTCCGCTCGGCACGATCGCGGGAGCGCGCAGCGGTGACAAGGGCGCGGACGCGAACATCGGTGTTTGGGTCCGTACCGACCGCGCCTGGCCATGGCTGGTCGCCACCGTGACCACCGAACGGATACGCGAGCTCCTTCCCGAGACGAAGAACCTGACCATCCACCGCTACCTGCTGCGTAACCTCAATGCCGTCAACGTCGTGATCGAAGGGCTGCTCGGCGGGGGCGTCGCCTCGGCCGCCCGGTTCGATCCGCAGGCGAAGGGCCTAGGCGAATGGCTCCGCGCCCGGTACGTTGACGTACCGGAGGACCTGCTCACATGACCACCCTGCGCTCGGCGCTGGACCCGACCGATGCCAGCTATCAGGCGAACCGGGACGCCATGCTGGCCAAGCTGGCCGACCTCACGAAGGAGTACGCCAAGGCCATCGCCGGCGGCGGGCCCAAGTACACCGACCGGCACCGCGCCCGCGGCAAGCTGCTGGCCCGCGAGCGGATCGAGCTGCTGCTGGACAAGGACTCCCCGTTCCTCGAACTGTCGACGCTGGCGGCATGGGGCACCGAGTTCGCGACCGGCGGCAGCGTCGTCACCGGCATCGGCGTGGTCGAGGGCACTGAGTGCGTGATCTCGGCCAGCGACCCGACCGTACGCGGCGGCACCAGCAACCCGTGGACGGTGCGCAAGTCGTTCCGTGCGCACGACATCGCGCTGGCCAACCGGCTGCCGCTGATCTCCCTGATCGAGTCGGGCGGCGCCGACCTGCCCACGCAGAAGGAGATTTTCATTCCCGGCGGCCGCACGTTCCGCGACCTGACCAGGCTCTCGGCGCGCGGCATCCCGACGGTGACGCTGGTGTTCGGCAACTCCACCGCCGGCGGCGCGTATGTGCCTGGCCTGTCCGACCACGTGGTGATGATCGAGGGCCGGTCCAAGGTGTTCCTCGGCGGGCCGCCGCTGGTCAAGATGGCCACCGGTGAGCAGGCGTCGGACGAGGAACTCGGCGGCGCGGGCATGCACGCCCGGCAGTCCGGGCTCGCCGACTATCTGGCCGCCGACGAATACGACGCGATCAGGATCGGCCGCCGCATCGTGCGCAGGCTCAACTGGCGCAAGCAGGGTCCGCCGCCGGTGACGGCGGCACCGGAGGCGCCACGCTATGACGAAGAGGAACTGCTCGGCATCGTGCCGCCGGATCTGCGTGTCCCGTTCGACCCCCGCGAGGTGATCGCCCGGATCACCGATGGCTCGGACTTCGACGAGTTCAAGCCCGCCTACGGCACCAGCCTGGTCACGGGCTGGGCAGACATCCACGGTTACCCGGTCGGCATCTTGGCCAACGCGCAGGGCGTGCTGTTCAGCGCCGAGTCGCAGAAGGCGGCGCAGTTCATCCAGCTCGCCAACCGGGTGGACACGCCGCTGGTCTTCCTGCACAACACCACCGGCTACATGGTGGGCGCGCGCTACGAGCAGGCGGGCATCATCAAGCACGGCTCGATGATGATCAACGCGGTGTCCAACTCGGCCGTGCCGCACATCTCCGTCCTGCTCGGCGCCTCCTACGGGGCGGGGCACTACGGGATGTGCGGCCGGGCGTACGACCCCAGGTTCCTGTTCGCGTGGCCAAGCGCCAAGTCCGCGGTGATGGGTCCCGCCCAGCTGGCCGGCGTGCTGTCGATCGTCGGCAGGGCCGCGGCCGAGGCGGCCGGCCGGCCATTCGACGAGGACGCGGACGCGGCGATGCGTGCCGCGGTGGAGAGCCAGATCGAGGCGGAATCGCTGCCGATGTTCTTGTCCGGCCGGATCTACGACGACGGCGTCATCGACCCGCGGGACACCAGGACCGTGCTTGGCCTGTGCCTGTCGGTCATCCACAGCGCGCCCGTGCAGGGCAACCGCACCGGTTACGGGGTCTTCCGCCCATGATCAAGACCGTGCTCGTGGCCAACCGGGGGGAGATCGCCCGCCGGGTGTTCCGCAGTTGCCGGGCACTGGGCCTGGGCACAGTCGCGGTCTACTCGGACCCGGACGCCGCCGAACCGCACGTGGCCGAGGCGGACGCGGCCGTGCGCCTGCCGGGCAGCGCGGCGAAGGACACCTACCTGCGGATCGACCTCCTGATCGACGCGGCCAGACGGTCCGGCGCGGACGCGGTCCACCCTGGCTACGGGTTCTTGTCGGAGAACGCCGGGTTCGCCCGCGCCGTGCTCGCCGCCGGGCTGATCTGGATCGGACCGCCGCCGGACGCGATCGCGGCCATGGGCAGCAAGACCGGCGCCAAGAAGCTGATGGCCGCGGCCGGGGTGCCGGTGCTGCCGGAGCTCGCCGCCGGCCGCGTCACCGACGAAGACCTGCCCGTCCTGGTCAAGGCGGCGGGAGGCGGCGGCGGGCGCGGCATGCGCATCGTCCGCTCACGAGAGGACACGCCGGCGGCCATCGAGTCCGCCGCGGCCGAGGCCAAGGCCGCGTTCGGCGACGAGACCGCGTTCTGCGAGCCATACATACAGGGCGGTCACCACATTGAGGTGCAGATCCTCGCCGACGACCATGGCACGGCGTGGATGGTGGGCGAGCGGGAATGCTCCATCCAGCGCCGCCACCAGAAGGTGATCGAGGAGGCTCCCTCGCCGCTGGTCCAGCGCATGCCGGGGATGCGCGCCAGGATTGAACAGGCCGCCGCGGCCGCGACCGAGGCGGTCGGTTACCGCAACGCGGGCACGGTCGAGTTCCTTGCCGACGAGAGCGGCCGGTTCTGGTTCCTCGAAATGAACACCCGGCTTCAGGTCGAGCATCCGGTCACCGAGGCGGTAACCGGCCTCGACCTGGTCGCCTGGCAGCTAAAGATCGCGGCGGGCCAGCCGCTGCCGGACGCCAGACCCCAGGCGAAGGGCCACGCGATCGAGGCCAGGCTGTACGCGGAGGATCCGGCGGCGGGTTGGCAGCCGCAAGCAGGCCGGGTCCACGAGCTCGCCATCGATCCGGCGGTAAGGGTTGACGCGGGCGTGGCCGCGGGCAGCGTGGTCACCACCCACTATGACCCGATGCTGGCCAAAGTCATCGCCTGGGCGGACGACAGGCAGCAGGCGGCGGCGATGCTGGCGCGGGCACTGGCCACCGCGCGGATACACTGCCCGGCCACCAACAGGGACCTGCTGGTCCGGGTGCTGCGGCATCCGGATTTCCTGGTCGGGCAGACCGACACGGGGTTCTTCGAGACACACGCGCTGACCGCTCCGCTGGCCGACGACAGCGCCAGGTACCTGTCCGCCCTGGCCGCCGCCCTGGCCGACGCTGCCGGACGGCGACGGCAGAGCCGCCAGCAGGGTGGACCCGTGCTGGCAGGCCTCCCCTCCGGCTGGCGTAACGTGCCCAGCCAGCCACAGGTCGTTCTGTACGACGGAATTGAGGTTCGTTACCGGCTGGACCGCGGCGCGCTGGTGACTGACGGCGGCCAGCCAGCCGAGCTGGTGTCGATGCGGCCGGACCGGGTGGAGCTGGAGATCGCCGGAGTATGGCGGGCGTTCGAGGTCGCGCGCTATGAAGAGCGCGTCTACGTGGACTCCGCGCTCGGGCCGGTGACGCTGGTGCCGCTGCCGCGCTTCCCCGACCCGGCGGTACGGGTGGCGGCCGGGTCGCTGCTCGCGCCGATGCCCGGCACCGTGGTCAGGGTGGCGGTGAGCGCGGGGGACCAGGTCGAGGCCGGCCAGCCGCTGCTGTGGCTGGAGGCGATGAAGATGGAGCACTGCATCTGCGCGCCGCCCGGTGGCGGCGTGCTCACCGAGCTGCCGGTTCAGGCAGGCGAGCAAGTAGCGGCTGGACAACTGCTCGCCGTTATCAGGGCGGAAGGCGATGGACTTCACCGAGACCGATGAGCAGCTGGCGCTGCGCGCGGCGGTGGCCGAACTGGGCGCCGCGTACGGGCACACGTACTTCCTGAAGCAGGCGCGCTCAGGCGGGAGGCTCACCGAGCTATGGCAGCGGGCCGGCCAGCTAGGGTTCCTCGGCGTGAACCTGCCGGCCGAATACGGCGGCGGCGGTGCCGGGCTGTACGAGCTTTCGCTGGTCCTCGAGGAACTGGCCGTGGCCGGCTGCGGCCTGCTGCTGATGGTCGTCTCGCCCGCGATCTGCGGGACGATCATCGCGCGCTTCGGCACGGACGCCCAGAAACAAGACTGGCTGCCCAGGCTGGCCAGCGGCTCCTCGATCATGGCGTTCGCCATCACGGAACCGGACGCCGGGTCCAACTCGCACAAGCTGACCACCGTGGCGTCGCGTTCGGCTGACGGCTGGGTGCTGAACGGCCAGAAGGTGTTCATCTCCGGCGTGGATGAGGCGGACGCGGTGCTCATTGTCGGCCGCACCACGGACGCGCGGACCGGGAAGCTGCGGCCGGCCCTGTTCGTGGTGCCCACGGACACGCCCGGCTTCACCTACCGGCCGCTGGAGATGGATCTCGTCGCGCCGGAGAAGCAGTACCTGATCTTCCTCGATGACGTGCGGCTGCCGGCCAGCGCGCTGATCGGCGACGAGTCGGCCGCGCTGCTCCAGCTGTTCGCCGGGCTCAACCCGGAACGAATCATGGCCGCGGCGATGGCGGTGGGTTCTGGCCGGTACGCGCTCGGCCGTGCCGTGTCGTACGCGCGCTCACGCGCCGTCTGGGACGTGCCGATCGGCGCACACCAAGGCTTGGCGCACCCGCTGGCCCAGATACACATCGAGCTGGAGCTCGCGCGGCTGATGATGGCGAAGGCCGCCGTCTTGTACGACACCGGAGATGACGCGGCCGCGGGGGAGGCGGCGAACATGGCCAAGTACGCCGCCGCGGAGGCGTCGGTCCGCGCCGTCGACCAGGCGGTGCAGACGCTCGGCGGTTCGGCGATGACCGCCGCGGACGGCCTGGCATCGATGCTGGCCACCGTGCGCGCCACCCGGATCGCGCCGGTTAGCCGGGAGATGATACTGAATTTCGTGGCGCAGCATTCGCTAGGCCTGCCCAAGTCGTATTAGAGGTGCATCTGATGCTCGTGCAGTACTCCGTGGACCGGGGGATCGCCCGGATCGCGCTCGATTCCCCGCGCAACCGGAACGCGCTCTCCGCCGCCCTGGTAGCGGAGCTGAACGGTGCGCTCGCCGACGCCGAATCTGACCCGGCCGTCCGTGCTGTCGAGCTGACCCACACCGGATCGACTTTCTGCGCGGGTGCGGATCTGACCGAGGCGTCGGCGGGCGGCATGGAGCAGGGGACCGCGCGGCTGACCGCGCTGCTGCGCCGCATCGCCGCGCTGCGCAAGCCGGTGGTCGCCAGCATCGACGGCCACGTCAGGGCAGGCGGCCTTGGCCTGGTCGGTGCGTGCGACATCGTCCTGGCCGGCCCCGCGTCGACGTTCGCGTTCACCGAAGTGCGGCTCGGGCTCGCGCCCGCCATGATCTCGCTGACCACGCTGCCCAGGCTGGAGCCGCGGGCGGCCAGCCGGTACTACCTGACCGGTGCCGTGTTCGACGCCGCGGAAGCGGCCAGGATCGGGCTGATCACCGAGGCGGTCTCCGATATCGACGCGGGCACGCTCGCCGTGCTTGACGAACTGCGCGCCTGCTCGCCGCAGGGCCTGCGGGAGACCAAGCAGCTGCTGGCCAGCCCGCTGCTTGACACGTTCGACGCGAAGGCTGATTCGCTGGCCGCGCTGTCCGCCCGCCTGTTCGGCTCGGCCGAGGCCGCCGAAGGCATGAACGCGTTCCTTGCCAAGCGCAAGCCGTCCTGGGCCGAGGGCGCCTGACCACACCCCGGCGCCCGGCCGGGGCAAGGCCAGCAAGCGGAGAGCTAGTCGCCAGGAACCTGCGGATGTTACGGGATGTATAGGACCGTAACCACCGAAAGGGAGGCGATCGCGATGCGACTCGCGTTGCATACATGGGGTTCACCGGACGCCGGCCGGACCGCGCTGCTCATTCACGGCGCCTTGTCCTCGCACAGCACATGGAGCAGGGTGGCCGCGGAGTTCGCCGGGCGCGGCTACCACGTGATCGCGCCCGACCTGCGGGGGCACGGGGCGAGCCCGTGGGCGGACAGCTACACCGGCGAGGACTACGCCGCTGACCTGGTCGAATCACTGCCGAAGAGTGTGGATCTCGCGCTCGGGCACTCTATCGGCGCCCGGGCGCTGCTGCTCGCGGTCGATGCGCTCGCACCGGAGAAGGCCGTCTACAACGACCCCTCCTGGTTCCGGCGCCCGGAGTCGTACGCGCTGTTGCGCGAGTTCGGGCCGGCCAGCAAGGTGATATCGCAGGAGCAGCTCCGGCAGATGAACCCGCGCTGGACGATCGAGGAGGTGGCGGCGGAGTGGGCGGACTATCAGGCCTGGGACTCGCAGGTGATCGATGGAGCCGAGTTGTTCAAGGACATGGACATTCCGGCGCCGGCCGTCCCGTCACTGGTCGTGGCCGCCGACCCTAGCGTCCCGATCACCCCAGAAGCCGCGGAATACCTGACCGGACTCGGGTACACGATCCGGGTGGTCAAGGACACCCGCCACGTGGTTCACCGAGACGACCTGCAAGGCTTCATGACCGCTCTGGACGGGTGGATCTAGCGGTCACAGGCGATTCTCATAACTCTCTGTACTCGTTTGGGCACGAGATGAAGTAAACAAGATGTCGTGCAATCCCTACCGGTTGTCTGCCAGCCAGTCGTCGCGGTCCCCGGACACGTCGTGACGATGGCGGAGACGCTCGCGCTCACCGAACGCCTGCACCAGGACCACCCGCAGCTCGCGCTCATCCTCCGGCTGATCCGCAACACCGGTGTGCGAACGCGTCACCTGGTCCTCCCGCTCGAGCAGGCGCTCGGTCACCCGGGCGTCGAGGTTCGCACGCAACTGCATCAGCGGGCCGCGCAGGACATGCTGCCACCGGTTATCGAGCAGGCGCTCGCCAACGCGGGCCTGGCGGCGAAGGACATCGACGCGATCATCTACGTGTCGTGCACGAGCTTCGCGATGCCGTCGATGACCGCGTGGCTGATCAACACCATGGGCTTCCGCCCGGACACCAGGCAGCTGCCGATCGCTCAGCTGGGCTGCGCGGCCGGCGGCGCGGCGATCAACCGGGCGTACGACCTGTGCCTGGCCCGTCCGGGCAGCAATGTGCTGATCGTGAGCTGTGAATTCTGCTCGCTGTGCTACCAGCCGGACGACGCGGACATCGGGTCGCTGCTGTCCGACGGCCTGTTCGGCGACGCGGTCGCGGCCGCTGTGGTCAGTGGCGGCGGCGGGCGTACCGGCTTCCGTCCCGAGCGCAGTTCCTCATACCTGATACCCGGCACCGAGGACTGGATCTGTTTCGCGGTGAAGTCGACCGGCTTCCACTTCCGGCTCGACCGGCGCGTACCGCGCACGATGGAGCAGCTCGCCCCGGTGCTGCGCGATGTGGCCGCCGCGCACGGCTGGGACGCGGGCGTGCTGGACTTCTACATCGTGCACGCCGGCGGCCCGCGCATCCTCGATGATCTCAGCAAGTTCCTTGGCGTTAGCCCCGGCGCGTTCCAGCACAGCAGGGCCACGCTCACCGAGTACGGGAACATCGCGAGCGCGGTCGTGCTCGACGCTCTGCGCCGCCTGTTCCTGTCCGGTGACCTGCGCGAGGGAGCGACCGGCCTGATGGCGGGCTTCGGGCCTGGCATCACGGCGGAGATGGCGGTCGGCTCGTGGTCCAGCGTGGCACCGTTACGTTACGGTCGCTAACTGTTACGATCCCGCCAGTCGCCGTCTGCTGAGGGAGAACATCGATGCTCGACGTGTGCTGCTCGCGGCGTGGCCTGATTCGCGGCGCGCTTGCCACCGTGGCCGCCGCCGGACTCACCTGGCCGGCCGAGGCTCAGGCGGCCCCGTCGGCCGCGTCGGCCGAGGCGGCCCCGTCGGCCTCGCTGGCCGAGGCGGCCAGGCGGCTCGGCGACACGATCAGCTACGTCAGCCGGCCCGACCTGCGGCCGCCACGGGTCACGGTCACGCGCCGGCCGGGGTTGCCGGCCAGCCCGCGTTACTTCCTGATCACCGCCGACGGGCCGGCCGGTCAGCATGGCCCGCTCATTCTCGACCAGGCCGGCGACGTGGTCTGGTTCAGCCCGGTGCCGAGCAGCGGGGAGACGACCAACCTCAGCGTGCAGACGTACCGGGGCAAGCCAGTCCTCACCTGGTGGGAGAACACGCAGCGATCAGCTGATCCCTCGGTTGGCGTGGGCGTCGGTCTCATCGCCGATGACAGGTACCAGGTGATCGCGAAAGTCAACGCCGGCAACGGCCTCGCGACCGACTTCCACGAACTCCACCTCACCAGCCGCGGTACCGCGCTGATCACCGCTCGCCGCCGCCGCCAGGTGAACCTGTCGAAGCTGGGCGGGCCGGCCAAGGGCTACGCATGGTCCGGGGTCGCGCAGGAAATCGACATCGCGACCGGCAAGGTGGTCATGGAGTGGGACAGCCTGGATCACGTCGCCCTCACTGAGACGCAGCACTCGCTCGCCGGAGGGAAGACCGCGAACTATCCCTTCGACTACTTCCACATCAACTCGGTCTCCGTCACGCACGACAACGACCTGCTCATCTCGGGCCGCAACACGTGCGCGGTGTACAAGATCGACAGGAAGACCGGTGCGGTCAAGTGGCGGCTCGGCGGCCGCAAGTCGAACTTCGCGATGGGCTCGGGCGCCACGTTCTGGTGGCAGCACGACGCTCGCGAGGTCAGCCCCAACGTGCTGAGTATCTTCGACGACGCATCGGCGCCGTCCAAGGAAACCCAGTCCCGTGGCATCCTGCTCGACCTGGACACCACGCATAAGCGCGCCGCGCTCCGCCATGCCTACACGAGCACGGCCCGGCCGCGAGCCGCGAACCAGGGCAGCATGCAGGTGCTGGAGGACGGACGCGTGGTCGTCGGCTGGGGTAACCAGCCCTCGTTCACCGAGTTCGCCGCCAACGGCGCGGAACTACTCAACGCTCAGCTGCCGCATCCCGACTGGTCCTACCGGGCGTTCGCCTCGGACTGGACAGGAGTGCCCGACGGGCGTCCCGCCGCTGTCGCGAGGCGTTCTCGCTCCGGCGGCGCGGTGGTGTACATGAGCTGGAACGGTGCCACCGGCGTGGCAAGCTGGACGGTGCACGCCGGGCCGCGCAAGACCGGCCTGGCGCTGGTCGGCAGGGGGCCGAGGGAGAGCTTCGAAACCGCGATATACACCAAGGACGCTGGCCCCTACTTCTACGTGGACGCGCTCGACGCGAACGGCCGGGTGCTGGGCAGATCCGCCGTCACCCGATGCCGACAGTGACCCGATGCTGACTGTGACCCGATGCTGACTGTGATAGGGGCCGGCTTGCCGAGGACCGGCACGAACTCGCTGCGGCTGGCACTGGCCCGGTTGCTCGACGGGGAGTGCTACCACATGTTCACGGTCAAGGCCGATCCGCCGCAGGCGCGCGCGTGGGTGCGCGCCCTGGACGGCGACCTGGGCGGCGTGCACGACCTGCTGTCCGGCTGCGCGGCGGCCGTCGACTGGCCGGCATCTTTCTTCTGGAGCGATCTCGCGGAGGCCAACCCGGCGGCGGTCGTGGTGCTGTCCGTTCGTGACTCGCCGGCGACGTGGTGGCGCAGCTTCGACGCGACCGTGCTGGAACGCAAGCGGCGTCCTGAGGCACTCCCCGGCGACGACGGGAGCTTCGCGGCAATGCGCGACGGGCTGCTCGGCCGCGTGCTCGGCCCGGATTGGACCGACCCGGCCACGGCGATGGCGGCATACCAGCGGCACAACGACCTGGTCCGTGAGCAGTGCCCGCCAGGCCGGCTGGTGGAGTGGTCGCCCGCCGATGGCTGGGCGCCGCTGTGCGCCGCGCTCGGCAGGGACGTGCCCGGCGAGCCGTTCCCGCGCACGAACAGCTCGCGGGAATTCTTCTCATAAGGGTTTACCCGGAATGGATGAGTCAAGAGACCCCGCCCGCGGCGGTCCCCGGGCTATGTTTTCCGGCTGGTCCGCTCACTTTGCCTGTCACGTGACTGTTTCCGCGTCCGTTTCGCCCGGTATGGGTATACGGCTCACAGGCAAAGCCTCAATCCGGGACCCACGGCAGGGCCGATCCCGGCAGATCCGGATCAGCGACTGCCCCTCCCTGTCCCGGGCCGCGCCGCCGTTACGGTAA
Source organism: Streptosporangiaceae bacterium (assembly GCA_036490795.1). Classification (GTDB taxonomy): domain Bacteria; phylum Actinomycetota; class Actinomycetes; order Streptosporangiales; family Streptosporangiaceae; genus JAFARZ01. The sequence goes on along the minus strand of DASXDG010000050.1, from coordinate 729 downwards.
CGCGGTAACTATGTCCAACGCGGTGATTAATGGTGCTGTGAGCAGCCTTTTCTTCCGTGCTGGACATAAGTACCGCGCTGATCACCCGCCACCCCCGCACCCCCGCACCAGCGCGCCAGCGCGCCAGCGCGCCAGCGCACCAGCGCCTGGTGCACCGCCGCCGCCCGTGAACACACACCTGTCCGCGCGTGTTCTAACTAACGGTGGTTTCTCTGCCGGTTTCTCTGCTACGGCGTGGCTTCGCCGCGTTTACGCGACGAACGCATAGCTTTGCCTTTGTCCTGATTTCTCCTCGGGGGGATAGCTATGCTCGGGCGCGACCACGCGCTGTCTGGGGCCGTGGTGTTCGCGGCCGTGGGCCCGCTGCTGCATGTTACGGGCGCGCACCTGGTGGCAGGAGTGGCGCTGACCGCTGGTGCTGGCGTGCTTCCTGACCTGGATGAACCCGGGTCCACGATCGCCCGCAGCTTCGGCTTCCTTACCGGCGCGTTCGCCTGGATCGTGCACAAGCTCGCCGGCGGCCACCGTAAGGGGACGCACAGCCTGCTCGGCATCGCGGTGCTGACCTTCGGTGCCTTCGCCGCCGGGTGGTGGCAGGCCGGTGTTCCTCATGACACGTTTTCCTGGCATCTGGTCCCGGCTGGCCTGGTCCTGGCGCTGCTGTTCTCGTCCGGGTTCCGTGCGCTGCGCATCGGCGGCCACTTCGGTGACGCGCTCGGCATCGCGCTG
>DASXDG010000049.1:0-35786 GCA_036490795.1 Streptosporangiaceae bacterium | reverse complement strand
GATGGCCGCACCGATCACGATCCCTAGCAGCAGCATGGAAACCAGGCCCATGCGACCCAGTATTGGCACACGGCCGCTGCAATCTCGCCCCCGACACGCTGACGAAAACAGATTTGAGCATAACTACCGGTGGCGGGTGGCCCGCTTCCGTGCTGCTTGCGGCTGTCACGCTGCCTCGGAGCTGTCACGCCCTTCCTGAACTGTCACGCCCCTCCGGCTGGATCCGAGCCGACTCAGGAGGCCCCGGCCATGTCGCCCCAGCCATCACGTCCGTCACTTCTATCACACAGACAGCATCAGGCCGGGCGGGTCCGCGTCCCGGTCAGCACAACACGGAAGCCGGTCAGCACAACACGGAAGATAGCTTCAACGCGGCACAAATAGTTGCTCACAGCAACCTTTATTACCGCGTTGGACGGATCTTCCGCGATAATCGCCGCCCATCGAGGGGCGGTCGGCCTTGGGGCTCGGGTGCTGTACGTCGGACCTGGCCGCCGGTCACGGTGACCGGGCCGGCCTCGTCGGGCCACTAGACTCGCGGCGTGAGTTTGTCCATCGGCATCGTCGGCCTGCCCAACGTCGGCAAGTCAACTCTGTTCAACGCGCTTACCCGTGCAGGGGCACTGGCCGCCAACTACCCGTTCGCGACCATCGAGCCCAACGTCGGTGTGGTCGGCGTCCCCGATCCTCGCCTGGACGAGCTGGCGAAGCTGTACGACAGCGCCCGCGTGGTCCCCGCCGCGGTCCGCTTCACCGACATAGCCGGGCTTGTCCGTGGTGCCTCACAGGGGGAGGGACTGGGCAACCAGTTCCTCGCGCACATCCGCGAGACCGACGCGATCTGCCAGGTAGTGCGCGTGTTCGATGACCCCGATGTCACGCACGTGGACGGTGACGTCGCACCGGAGCGCGACATCGAAACCGTCATCACCGAGCTGATCCTGGCCGACCTGCAGACGTTGGAGAAGGCGCTGCCGAGGCTGGCCAAGGAGACGAAGTTCGGCAAGGACGCGGAGAAGCTGGCGACGGCGGAAGCGGCCAGCAAGGCCCAGCAGATCCTGGATAAGGGCACGACCCTGTTCGCCGCCGCGCACACGACCGGTTCCGGTTTCACCGCCGCGGATCTGACCGCCGTCCGTGAGCTGCAGTTGCTCACCGCCAAGCCATTCCTTTATGTGTTCAACAGTGACCTGTCCGAGCTGGCCGACGAGGCGTTGCGCAAGCGGCTGGGCGACCTGGTGACGCCCGCGGAGGCGATCTTCCTCGACGCGAAGACCGAAGCCGACCTGGCCGAACTGCCCGAGGACGAGGCGGCGGAACTGCTCGCCGAAGCCGGCCTCGGCGAGCCCGGCCTGGCCCAGCTTGCCCGCGCCGGATTCCGCGCGCTCGGCCTGCAGACGTTCCTGACCGCGGGGCCGAAGGAGTCCCGCGCCTGGGAGATCAAGATCGGCGCGACCGCCCCCGAGGCGGCCGGCGTGATTCATACCGACTTCCAGCGTGGTTTCATCAAGGCCGAGATCGTGTCCTACGACGACCTGCTGGCGGCGGGCTCTGTCGCCGCGGCCCGCTCGGCGGGAAAGGCCCGGATCGAGGGCAAGGACTACGTCATGCGCGACGGAGATGTCGTCGAATTCCGCTTCAACGTCTAACCCGTCCCCGCCGTCCCCGTCCCCGTCCCCGCCCCCGTCCCCGCCGCCCCCGCCACCCCCGTCCCGGGTCGATTGCGCGATTGACATCACTAGAGGGTGTCAATCGCGCAATCGACTAGGTTCGAAGCCGCGCCGCGCCGTGGCGAGCGGGGGCATGATGGGTCGATGCGGGTGCGCGGGACCGGGTCATGACGACGCTGCGGCTGGCCGAAGTGGCCGGCGCACTGTCGCTCGCGACTGACCTGGCCATGGCCCAGCAGCTTGAGCACGGGCTCAGGACCGCGATCATCGCGCTTCGTCTCGCACGCGACGTCGGCCTGTCAGAAGACGATCAGGTCACCGTGTACTACACGGGGCTGCTGCACTTCGCCGGGTGTACCGCGGAGAGCGAGATCGACGCGCGGTTCTTCGGCGATGAACTGGCCGCCAGGGCGCGCATGCTGCCTGCCCAGTTCGGCTCCCGGCTCGCGCTCATGACAACGATGATGCGGGTCGTGCACTCCGGCAGCACTCCGCTCGCCCGTGCGGCGGTCATGGCCAGGTCGGCGTTCACCGGCATACCGGAGTTCCGCAAGTGGGCCGCCAGCCATTGTGATGTGGCGCGGCTGCTGGGAGCGCGGATGGGCCTTTCCGAGCAGGCGCAGGCCGCGCTCCGGCACCTCTACGAACGCTGGGACGGCAACGGCATGCCTGGCGAGTTGCGCGGCACGGCCATTCCCGTCGCGGTGCGGCTGGTGCAGGTCGCCCAGGACGCGGACGTCGCGTGGCAGTACGGCGGGACGGCGTTCGCGAGCCGGGTGCTGACCGAGCATTCGGGTTCGGGCCTGGACCCCGATGCGGTGAAGAGCGCGCTGGGGCTGGGTGAGGACCTGTACGCGGACCTGGACGTGCCGTCGGCCTGGGCGTACACGATGAGCATGGAGCCGGGCACGCGCCCGACGGTGACCGGGGACACGGTCGACACCTGCCTTTCCGCGATAGCGGACTTCGCCGATCTCAAGAGCATGTGGATGACCGGTCATTCGCGCGGGGTCGCCAGGCTGGTAACGGAGGCCGGACTGGCGGCAGGAATATCAGAACCGGACGTGCGACTGCTCCGGCATGCCGCGTTCGTCCACGACATCGGACGCGTCGCCGTGCCGGTCGGCGTCTGGGCAAAGCCTGGTCGGCTAACCCGCGATGACTGGGAGCGGGTACGGCTGCACGCCTACCACAGTGAGCGGGTTCTCACCGTAGCCGCCGGACTGCGCCCGCTTGCCAGCCTGGCGGGTGCGCACGGCGAACGCTTCGACGGATCCGGCTATCACCGGGGGAGCCGGGCCGAAGACCTCCCGCCTGGCGCATGGCTGCTCTCCGCCGCGGACTGCTACTGCGCCATGCGGGAACCACGGCCGCATCGTCCGGCGCTGGACGCGGCGGCGGCCGAGACCGAACTGCGCAACGAGGCGGCGGCGGGCCGGCACTCAACGGCGGCGGTCGCGGCGGTGCTGGCGGTCGTCGGCCCAGGCGCGGGGGCTAGGTGGCGCCCCGCGGCAGAGGCGGAAGCAGCCGGCTTGCCCGAGCATCCGACCGGAGAGCCGGCGGGACTGCCGGCTCGGCCAGCCGGGTTGTCCCAGCGTGAATGCGAGGTGCTCCGGCTCATCGCTCGCGGGATGACCACCAAGCAGGTCGCGCGCCAGCTGGGCATCTCGCCCAAGACATGCGATCACCACATCCAGCATGTGTACGGGAAGATCGGGTTGTTCACGCGTGCGGGAGCGACACTGTTCGCGCTTGAGCACGGACTGGTTGGTTAGTAGGGAACTCTCCCTACTGACCCGTTCCCTGCCGGCAGGGTACCGTCAGCCTCGGCACCAGTGCCCGGGGGGGACAAGTGCCGGGGAGTGCGCTGGCGCGGCCCCGTCCAACGGACTGGCTGCTGCACGCGGGACCGCGCCAGCGCGCCACAGATCGCGGTATGCCGCTTAGGGTTTGTCTCGTGACGGATGCGATCTTCGCGAACCGGCGCCTTGCCGAGGTCTATGACCCGTTCGATCCGGACCGCGGCGACCTCGACCTGTACCTGGATGCCGCGGCCGAGTTCGGCGCCCGCAGCGTCCTCGATGTCGGTTGCGGGACGGGCACGTTCGCCTGCCTGCTAGCCGGACGCGGCATCGGCGTCACCGGCGTCGACCCGGCCGCCGCCTCGCTGGACGTCGCACGAGCTAAACCCGGCGCGGACCGGGTCCGCTGGCTGCACGGCGACGCGACCAGCCTGCCGCCGCTCCAGGTCGATCTCGCGACGATGACCGGAAACGTCGCCCAGGTATTCCTGACCGACGAAGAGTGGTCCGCGACGCTGTGCGGGGTAACGGCCGCGCTGCGCCCCGGCGGTTATGTCGTCTTCGAGACCAGGGATCCGGCACGGCAGGCGTGGCAGGGCTGGAACCGCGAGGCGACCTTCCAGCGGGCCGGCATCCCCGGCGTGGGCGAGGTGGAGACGTGGGCGGACCTCATCGGGGTGGACGGCGACTATGTCAGCTTCCGCCACACGTTCGTGTTCGCGTCCGACCAGGCGACGCTCACGTCGGACTCGACGCTGCGATTCCGCTCCCGCGCGGAGATCGACGTCTCGCTAGCCGAAGCTCGCTTGACGGTGGTCGACGTGCGCGACGCTCCCGACCGGCCGGGCCGTGAGTGGGTCTACATCGCCCAATCCGCCCCACCAGCCCCACGCCCAATAACGTCGCTATGACAACGCGGCCGCCAGGCAGCCGCTGACGCGCGGCTCTCAGGTGGAGATATTCCATGCAGCCGAATAATCTTCCGCGAAGCATCGAACTTCCGCATCAATTCCAACGCTGACCGTGATCAGGTTAAGGATATTACTCTCCGTGACCATCTCGCCGCCTGACCCTTATCCGCCGTGCCGCGGGATCGCGTTGCCCGATGGGGGTATCAGGCCAGGTGCCGTAGCAGGTGCCTGGCCGTAGCGCCACCCTCAGTGACGAAAGACTTTCGTAACCACCACGTACCGGATGCGCTTGAACCCGTTACGTGTCGTGTCCGTATTTCAGGATGCGCGCTGGTTTGTCCGAGGCAGATGTTTTTGGTGATTGTCTGTAACGGCTCGCTCACTGAGGCTGTATGTCGCACAATGGCATGCGAGACCGGCGCGATGGGACAGGCCGCACCCTGATTGTCTCGGTGCGGGAGCGTGCGGAGGTGCGATGGTTCGTATGCCGGGCCGCAACAACAGAGCGCGGTCGTCCGCTTACGCTGCCTCACACGCCCAGTTTGGTCGTCCTCAGCCCTGGCGCGGGCTGCCTGGCCAGAACGGGGCACAATCGGCTGGCGCCGCGTCACACCCGGGCGCGGCCCATCCAGGAGCGGCGTACCAGGGAGCGTCGTACCCGGTGAACGGCGGTGCGGCTTATTCGGCACCAGCTCTGCCGGTGCCGAACGGCGAGGCGCCGCGAAATGAGTCGCGGAGCTACGGAAGCTGGGGCGGCGCGGGCGGACGCTGGATCCTGTGGCCGCTGCGTGCCGTGCTGTGGGCGGCCCTGCTGATCATCATCTACCGCGGCGTCTACGCCATCTTCCTGGAAGAGACCTCGCACGCGCCGGCTCCGCCGAGCGCCGTGAGCACGTCAGCCGCCAGCCAGTTCCCGGTAACGCTCGCCGAGGCTTACGCGCTGGACTTCGGGCAGATCTACCTGAACTTCAGCCCGGCCACCCAGACGACGCGCGAACAGGAACTAGCTGAGTTCCTCCCGCCCGGTCTCGCCGCGGCCAGCCCGGATCTAGGCTGGAACGGTTCCGGCCAGGAGCGCCTGCAGTCAGAACAGGTTGCCAGCATCACCGTGCAGGATTCACGGCACGCCGTGGTCAACGTGCTCGCCACCGTCAACGGTCAGCTGATGGAGCTGGGCGTCCCTGTCTACGCCACCGGCGATGACGTGGTCGTCTCGGGTGAACCTGCCTGGCTGCCCGCGCCGCAGCCGATTTCACCGCCGGCGGCCGCCCGAGTGACGTCCGATCAGAGGGCGGCAGGTCAGCTGATGAATCAACTGCCAGCCTTTTTTCAGGCCTATGCCAGCGGCGACGCCACCGCTCTCAATCGATTTCTCGCTCCAGGTATCTCGCTGACCGGCCTCAACGGCAGCGTTGCCTTTGACTCGATCGCGAGCCTCGCGGTGCCCCCGGGAGGATCTACGCGACACATAACAGTTACCGTTGTGTGGCAGGTACTTGGTCAGGACGGGGCCACTGGCGCGAAACTCACCAACACTTACGGCGTGTCGGTAGTCGACCTGCAAAGCAATAAATGGTACGTAAAAGGGGTAAGTGCGTCGACCGAGGTGGTGGGAGGCCAATGACCTGGCTGGCGACGGCTGGTACCGTCGTGCCCGCACGCCCTCATCTCCCGGCAGTACGTCCCCCGGCGGCTCGGCATCTCCCCCCGGCCGCGCCGTGTGCGCGCGGGAGCAGACGGCAGGCGGCTGGCCTGCTGAAGATTCAACGGCCAGCTCGGCGAGCCGGCAAAGGGTCAATCAATCCCGGAAGGGACGCTTTATGTCATCTCATCTTGCTGTCGCGGCCGCCCCCCTCGCGCTCAGCACGCAAAATCTGGTCACGTATCTTCAGGGTCTCTTCGGGCCGCTTTTCCTCGGCATCGTAGGAATCGTGGCAATCTTCTTTCTCTTTACCCGAGAGATCACAAAGTTCGTACAATTCATGGTGCTCGCCGTGGCCATTGCGGTCGTATTCTATACGCCGGGCATTGTACAAACACTGGCAAGCGGAATAGCGAACGCACTCGGGGTCCACTGAATCTCCATTCTGACAGGAGGAGCACCCGCCAGTGGATCTTCCCACATATACAAATATATGGCGCATAGAGAAACGGCTCTATAAGCTATACGACTTCCGGCTGCCCGCACCGCTGCCCATTACCTGGATCGCGGTGTTCTCGGGCATCACTTTTCCGTATGTCGTGTTCCTTTTCGCGATCGGCGTGCCGTTCAACCATGACTTGGTCTGGCTCTATGTTCTGCCGCCGGGAGTGCTCACCTGGCTCACCACGCGTCCTGTCATTGAGGGCAAGAGACTGCCCGAGCTCATAGGTTCGCAGCTGAGATACGTATCCGAGCCCCGTTCATGGGACCGGATGGCGCCGGCCACTGAGAAGGACGAAGTCCTGGTCGCGGTCAAGGTCTGGCGCAGGAACCCGGACAAGATCCGCGGCAAGGCACGGAAGAACAAGCCAGGGAAGGTCAGGCCGCCCGCGCGTGCCAAGCAGCTCACCGACCCCCGCGTTCCCGTCCCGATAGGCGCCACGACAAGCCAGCTGGAGCCCGTCGAGCGGTTCGACGCGGCGATCCAGTTCGGGCCGGCGGAGCGGCTTGAGCCCTTGGAACTGGTCGAGCCGGCACGGCAGTTCGGGCCGGTACAGCAGCACGTGCAGGAGCGGGCCACGGCCGGCCCAGCGTGGCCGCACCGCTCACCCACGCGGCCTGCCCGGGATTCTCGTCCTGGCCTCCAGTCGCTGGTTTCCACTGGATGGGAGCCGCGTCCCGCGCCGCTTATGGGCCAGCCGGCGCCGCCGATGGGCGAGCCGGCCACGGCCGAGCCGGAACCTTACGGCCCCGTACCCGAGCCCTACGGCCCCGCACCCGAGTTCCGCGAGCCCGCGCCCCGGCTCCCTGAGCCTGCGGCCGAGTACTACGGGCCCGAGCTGCCGGAGCCGCAGCCCGTTGCTGAGCTGCCCGAACCCGAGCCGGAACTAGGCGAACCGGAACATCCCGAGCCCGAGCCCGAGCCCGAACTGCGGCTCACAGCCGATCCAGAACCACAGCTGGCCGAAGCCGCGCTTCCGGAATCCACCGAGCCTCCCGCGCTTCCCGACGCCATCGAGCAGGAGCACGAGCATCAGCAAGGACAGGGCCAAGAGCAAACCGAGGACGGGAGGTTCAAGGCTCTCGAGCTGTCCCATGACGCGGAACCCGCGCCGTGGCTGGCCCCGCCGGCCGACCTTCCATCCTGGTCCGGCCCACCCCAGGCACAGGCGTCGTCCCGGCACGTGCCGCAGCGGGTACGGTCGTATGTCCGTCCGCCGGAGCCGGTGGCCAAGGCAAGCGTCGTCAACCTGGATTCCGAACGCCCGGTCCCCTCGGTGGAACGTGCGCTCAGCGCCCCCGGCGGCAGGCGCGACCTCAGCTGGCGGCGCCGGGTCAAGGTGGTCGCCGGCGGCCAGGGGCCAGGCAAGCGGGACCAGGAAGAGGTCGATCGCGCACGGGCCCAGCGCGAGATCGCCGGATCGCGCTGGATCGTCGTACTCGGCTGCCACAGCGCCGCGGGACAGACGCTGACCGCGCTGGCGACCGGCCGCGTCCTGGTCTCGCTCCGCCACCATCCGGTGGCGGCGCTCACCGGCGACGTGGCGACCCCGGTCAAGGCCTCTTCGCTGCTGGCCGGCCAGCGACCGCCGCGCAAGGGGCTGGATGTCATCGGTGAGGACGGAGCGGACTACAAGCGGTTGCACGGAATCCTCGCGGACCGTTACGCGCTTACCATCGTCGACCCAGCGCCGTCCGGGCTGACTCGCGTGCTCGCCCTCGCCGACCAGCTGATCATCGTGGCGCCGGCCACGGACCAGGCCGCGTCCAATCTTGCCAGCACCCAGCAATGGCTCGACGCGCACGGCTATAGCGACCTCGCCGCGCGGGCGGTGACGGTGATCAACGGAGTGCACAAGGAGCAGATGCCCGACGTGCTGCGGGCCGAGTCGGTAGCCAGGGGCCGCTGCCGGGCAATCGTGCGCGTGCCGTACGACGCCCAGCTCACGACCAGGAACATCCGGCCGGTCCAGTCGCTGTCCGTGCAAACCAGGCTGGCTTACACCGCGCTGGCCGGGGTGGTGGTGGCCGGGCTTGCCGCCCCAGCCGCCCCGGGGCAGCCCTCTCAGTCGGCGAAGGAGTCCAGGTGAGCACCAAGACCAAGTCCCGGCTGAGCGTGCGGTATTTCGACGATCGCATCCTGCTGACCGACACGCACGCGTGGGCGTACTACCGGATCCCCACCGTGTCCTACGAGTTCACCACGGGCGATGAACGCGAAACGCTCGCCACGAACCTCACCGTCGCCCTGGCCGCGATCAGGATGCAGGACGCCGAAGTTCACCTGCGCATCGCCCACCGCGCATATCCGGCGCACGCGTGGGCGACAGGACTCGATGCCACCTCAGACGGCGGCCCGGGCTGGCGGCAGTACCTCGAGCAGTCCTACCAGCACGTATGGGCGAAGGACTTCTGGGGCAAGGAAGTCTACCTGGGGGTCCGCCTGGGGCAGCGGGGTATGCGCGCGCAGCTGGGCGGGGGAACCCTCTCTCAGCTGATCTCTCTCTACCGCGTCACTGAGCCGAAGCTCGGGCTGGGCGACGAGGCTGTCAGCTCCGCGGAAATTTCAAAATGGACAGAATCATCAGAACGACTGGGGCGAGCCCTTTCCGCGAGCGCGATGGTTGCCAGGCACGCGACGGCCACCGAGCTTGCCTGGCTCATCCAGCACACGCTCAAGGGGTCGGCGGGAGAGCCGGCGTCTTCTTCGGTCAAGCGGAGGAGATGGGGCGCGGGGGAGATCGAGACCCTCTTCGAGGGTCAGGTCCATAACGGGCGCACCATACTGCGGCTGGAAGACATGTCGGGCGAGTGCTACTCGGCGTTCCTGTCGTTCGCGCGCTTCCCCGACCTGATGGCATTCCCCGACGGCGAGCCCTGGCTGCATTACGCGGATTCGCTCCCGTTCCCGGTCGAGATCAGTGCGCGGATGAAGCTCATTTCACCGGCCAAGGCGAGTAAGGACGTGAGCCGGCGACTCGCGCATGCGCGAGATATGGACGCGCATATCCGCGAGGCAGGTGCGGAGGCGCCGATCGCGCTTGCCGAGCAGATCGCCGCCGCGCGCATGCTGGAACACGGCATTACCAAAGAACGGCTGCCTTTTGTCTACGGCTGGCACCGGATCACGGTGAGCGCTCCGACGAAGGAACTGTGCAACCGCCGGGTGGAAGCGGTCATCGAGCATTACCGGGATATCGGGATCGACATCGTCAACTCGACCGGCGACCAGTTCTCGTTGCTGTGCGAGTCCCTGCCGGGTGACCGGATCAGGCTGACCTCGTACGTGCAGCGGCAGCCGCTGTACACGATCGCGGGCGGCATGCCGACCGCGACGGTCGAGCTCGGCGACAGGATCGATAACGGCACCGGCTGGATCGGGCCGTACATCGGCGAGACGCTGGGCCGTGCCCGCTCCATCGTGCACTTCGATCCGCTGCTGGCCGCGGCCAGGAACCGGCCGACCGCGATCGCCATCACGGGGGAGCCGGGCGGCGGGAAGACGACGCTGGCGCTGTTGCTGATCTACCAGCTTGCGCTGCGCGGTGCGACCGTGGCGGTCATCGACCCGAAGGGGGACGCCCAGTCGCTGGTCGAGTACCTCACCCGTCAGGGCCGCAAGGCCCGCGTCCTGCCCCTGGGCGAAGCAGCGCCCGGGCTGTTGGACCCCTTTTCTTTTGGTACAGATCTCGCCGAGAAAAGGACCATGGCCACAGAGACCTTGCGCTTGCTGCTGCCGCGGATGAGTGAGGAGCGGGAGAGCGCGATGATCCAGGCGGTCGGCGCGGTGGCCGGCACCGAGCGGCCCAGCTTGGGCAGGGTGGTCGGTTTCCTTGAGGATTCCGAGGATCCGGCCTGGAAGAACACCGGCGCGGTGATGCGTTCGATCTCGGAGATGAAGCTGGCCAGGCTGTGCTTCGCGCCCGCCGCCGGCCAGCAGATCGACGCCGAGGGCTGGACCACCGTGTTCACGCTGGCCGGCCTCACCCTGCCGGACACGACGATCAACCGGGACGATTACTCCTACGAGCAGCGACTGTCGGTCGCATTGCTCTATCTGGTGTCGCAGTTCGCGCGGAAGCTGCTGAACGGCATGGACCGCGCCACGCCCAAAGCGATCTTCCTCGACGAGGCGTGGGCTATCACGGCGACGCCAGAGGGCGCCAAGCTGGTGCCCGAGGTGTCCCGCATGGGCCGCTCCCGCAATACCGCGTTGATTCTCGTCTCGCAGAACGCGGGGGACCTGCTCAACGAGCAGGTGACCAACTGCCTGTCCAGTGTGTTCGCGTTCCGGTCGACCGAACGCGGTGAGGTGACGAACGTCATGTCGCTGCTCGGCGTGGTGCCGTCCGACGAGCACATGGCGACATTGCGCGCGCTCGGCAACGGCGAGTGCATTTTCCGTGACCTAGATGACCGGGCGGGCCGGATCGGCATCGACCTGGTTTCCGATGAACTGCGCGACTGGATCGACACCAACCCGACCCGCGCCAAGCGCACCAGCCAGGTTCCGTCCGTCACCGGCGTTCGTGATCCGGTGAACAGCATGTAGACGGCGCGCGCCGTCATAAGGAGCCCCCCCGATGCACAACCCCTTCCGCTCCCGATCCTGGCTGCGTGCATTGCTCGCGATGGGCGGAGTACTTGTCGGCCTGCTCATGCTGGGCGGTCCGGCTCAGGCGGCCACGAGCGGCGGACATGCCGCCACCGCGCACGCGAAAACCGCCGTCACGAAGCCACATACGGCGCCTCGAGTCACACAGGCCACTTTGACCGATATGGTCACTCCCGCCCTGCCGACGGGTGTGTGCCAGGTGCCGGGCATCGGGGACATCGGCACCGTGGTCGGCTTGTGCTCGGCGGGCTCTAGCGGCGTGATCGGGGACCTGAACAACATCTGCGAGCCTTCTCTACCGCAGCCGGAACCGGCCGCGGGCGGGATCGACGCGATGATCTCGCCGCCGGACAGCCCGGTCGGCGGCAAGACGCTGTACGACAATTACGGCATGGCCGGCCAGTTCTGGGCGGCGCACGACATGCAGTGTTCCGACATGACGTCGCTGGTCGGCAACAATGTGGCCGGCATGGTCTTCGACGCGGCCAAGGCGATGGACCGGGTCACGATCACCGTCTACCAGTCGGCGGCGGGCAACAACATCCTCAGCTGGCTGAGCAACTCGGTGAACCGGCTGATCACCGCCCTCGGCCACGCGATCTACTTCCCGTACCTGGCGCCGGTGGTGATCCTCGGCGCTATCTGGCTCGCCTGGCAGGGCCTGGTCCGCAAGCGGGCCACTCGCGCGATCGAGGGCACGCTGTGGATGGTAATCGCCGCGACGGCGGCTATCTGCCTGATCGGTAAGCCGGCCGCGTTCACCGGCGTCGGCACCGGCGTCTCCAACGGTGTCACCGGTGTGCTCAACGCGGCGTTCTCGAACCTGCCGAACGCGGGGGAGTCCAACTGCCTGCCGGTGGCGGCGGGCGACCCGCAGAGCGTCAGCAGCAACTACTCCTTCACCTCGGGCAACGGGCTGGTCGATCAGAACGCCAACGAGCTGTGGTCGGTGCTGGTGTGCAAGCCGTGGCTCTGGGGCGAGTTCGGCACCACCTCGTACGCTGTTCCCGGCAAGGGCGGCCAGCAGACCGTGGTGAACCAGTACGGCAGGGCACTCCTGTTCTCGCAGGCCATCGCCGCGAACGAGCCCAACACCTCGGCGGAGATGACGGCTAAGCAGTCCGTTTACGTGGGTATCGCGAATAAGCTCAAGGCCAACGACCCGGCAATCTACCCGCTGTTCCAGGGCGATCAGTGGACGACCCGGCTGGAAATCGCCTTCGCCGCGATCTTCGCCGCGGTCGTGGCTGGCTCGCTGATCCTGCTGGTATCGCTGACGTTGATCGTGCTCAAGATCGGCTTCTTGCTGCTGCTCGTGGCCGGCCCATTCTTCCTGATCATCGGCACGCATCCCGGATTCGGCCGGATCATCGCGATCCGCTGGTTCGAGATGATCGTGGGCGTACTGATGAAACAGGTGGCGATCGCTATCACGCTGAGCGTGCTTCTCTACTGCTACTCGCTCATCATGGGGACGAGTGATGCCACCTTGCCGTGGGCACTGAAGATCCTCATGATCGCGCTGGTAACGGTGACCGTCTTCATCTACCGCAAGCCCTTCCAGCACCTGTTCTCCTCGGTGGGTTACGGTGCGATCGGTTCGCAAGATCGTGCCGACTACTACCTGCGCGAGGCCGGCGCGACCGCGCGCGGCGCCGCGCTTGGCGCGCTACCGGGGCTGCGTGTCGCGCGATGGGCCCGCCGCAACCCGGTTCAGGCCGCATCCACGACGGCAGGCGCCGCGGCCGGCGGCCCGGCCGGCGTGGCGGCAGCCGCCGGCACCGTCGCGGACGTGTCGACGGGCGGAGCCCGGGGCGAGCGGTCCGGTGCCGGGGGCGAGGGCGAGGGCGGCAATGCGCGCCGCCTGGCCGGCTCGATCAGCGGAGGTAGCGGCAGAGCCAGGGCAATGACAGACGCTGATCACGGCAACGGCCGCACCCCGCCGCCGCTCGACCTGCCGTCGCGACCCGGATCCTCCGCTGGCGGGTCGAACGGGAAGCCCGGTGCGTCCGCGTGGTCGCGCGGCGCTGGCCGGACCGGCGCCGGCCGGCCGGGAGGGACGTCGGGCGGAGGTGGCGGCTCCGCGCCCCCGCTGCGCACCAACGGACCGGGTAGCAGCCGTCCGCGAGGCAGCGGGTCAGGCGGCGCCGGGTCCGGTGGCAATGGCTCCGGCGGTAGTGGCTCTGGCGGTAGTGGCTCCGGACCGAGCTGGCCGGCCAGCGGCTGGTCCGGTGTCAGGCAGCGGGGCAAGTCGTCGCGGCAGGACCCGCCTCCGCCAGCGGGCAAGTAGCGGAGTGGCCCGATGGAACTGAGCCCCGCGCGGCAGAAGCTGCTGTTCGTGGTCATCGTCGTGGTCCTGGCGCTCCTCGGGTACTACCTGGTGCTGCCAGCCACCCACCACAAGAACGGCACGACGGCCAGCCCGCCGGCCAGCTCATCGCCGACGTCGGTTACTCAGCCGTCGCCTGCTCAGCCCGCGTCGGCCACACCGGCCGTCGTGCCGGCGTCCACCGACTCGCCGGCCGGCGGATCGGTGAACATCTACGACTGGCTGCCGTTCACCAAGCAGAACCTGATCGCCGCGGCGCAGGTGGCGACGCAGTTCTGCGTGGACTACGACACGTATACCTACACCGAGAGCGCATCCGCGTACATCGGCAAGATGAGCAGCCTGACCGTCTCAGAACTGGCGTCGACGCTGGAAGAGGGCTACGAGACACCCGGCACGGCCTCGCTGCGGACCGGGCAGAAGCAGATCTCCTCGGCGACCGCGGCGATCGACAATCTGCGCGCGTTCGGCCAGCAGAGCCTCACCTTCGTCGTCACGATTTCCCAGCACCTGGTCAGCAGCAAAGGCACCAGTAACGCCAGTCCTGAGTTCGCGGTCACGCTCATCGGCTCGGGCAACTCCTGGCAGGTGAGCGACGTCGAGCCCGCCGCGGAGGGCAACTCGTGAGCACTCGCCTGCTGTTCGACACGCGGCGGGAAGAGTCGGGAACCACCAGGCAGGGCGTTCCGCCCAAGGTAGTCATCGTCGTCATCGGCGTGGTGGGGATCTTGCTGCTGGCCATGCTCGCCGTGCCGTTCATGATCGGGTCCGACATGTTCTTCGCGGCGAACGCCGGCTGCTCGGGCCAGCAGAGCGGGACAGTCGGTCAGCCGCCGGCCGGCGCGAAGGCGAAGAACTCGATTCCCGCCGACTACCTGCACTGGTATCAGGTGGTCGGCCAGCAGTACGACGTGCCGTGGACGCTGCTGGCCGGGATCGGGACGGTGGAGAGCGACAACGGGCAGTCCACGCTGCCCGGCGTGCACAACGGCGCCAACGCGTTCGGCGCGGCCGGGCCGATGCAGATCGGTATTGGCGGCGCGGCGCACAACACCTGGGGCGGTGCCCCGATCCACCCGGCGAGCGAGGTGGTCAGCGGCGTCGCGACCGACGAGGACGGCGGGCCGGACGCGAGCGTCTACGACCCGGCCGACGCGATCGCCGGAGCGGCGAAGTACCTGACCCGGGCGGGAGTGCAGGCCAATCCGTCGGGCGCGATCTTCGCCTATAACCACCTCGAGTCCTACGTGCAGAGCGTGCTCTACTACGCGGGCGTATACGCCGGGGGGAACTACACGGTGGTCTCGGCCGCCATACCGACGACCAGCTGCCAGAGCACGGGCGGCGTGCCGTCGATCGGTACGCCAAACCAGGCGGTCGCGGCCGCCATCCAGTTCGCCGAGCAGCAGATAGGCAAGCCCTACGAGTGGGGTGGCACCGGACCCGACGCGTTCGACTGTTCCGGCCTGGTGATGATGGCCTACCGGTCGGCGGGCATCTACATCCCGCGTACCTCAGAAGATCAGTGGACGTTCGGGCCGCGCATCTCCGAATCCCAGGCTGAACCCGGCGACCTGGTTTTCTTCGCCGGTTCCGACGGCACAGTGACCGACCCCGGGCACGTCGGCCTGGTCATCGGCAACGGCCAGATGATCGAGGCGTACGCCACCGGTTTCCCGATCCGCGTCGCGACCTACACCGACCGTGACCCGGTCGGCTTCACCCGCCCCTGGGCCGCTTCCTCCGTCGGCGCCGCCACCCTCAACGGCTCGCCTCCGGCGAGCCCGCCTTCGGGCTAAGCCCAGCTGCCGGTCGCGGCGCCAACAACGTGGAGGATCTCCCCTTCGTGGTAGTCCGACCCTCGTTTTCAAGGGGTAATCGGACACAAAGGGGAAATCCGCCACGTTAACCGCAATCGTGACGGCGTCAGATTGGATGCACGCGCCACATTGGTACCGGACTATCACGGCCAACTCGGCAATCTCGCGCTGAGGCCACGGCGCGGCCCGGGATGCGGCTATGGTCGCCCCGTCTGCGAAACGGCCTCGAACCGCACGCGCCGTAGCGCTAGTGGGTGGCCCGTATCGAGGCTTATAGTCCGAATTTACTATTTGGGTCTTCCCGACGGACTAGCCCGCATGGTACTCATTACTTGTCTGATTGTATGTGCTGTGTCACTAAAAGTGACTGCTGGAAGGGGTCTTCGGATGTGGGAAGACTTCGTAAGAGGTAACTGGCCGGCGGCTGCATCCGTAACGCCAGCTCCAGTGCAGTTGCCATCAACCACTCCCGTCACCACCGGGCCACCGTGGACCGACGCCGTCAGCCCTGCGCACGTGGCAGGCTACGCTAGGCCCACCAGTTCCGCGGCGGCTGTCGGGTATGCGCATGCGCAGGTCACGCGCCGTCCGGTCGGCGGGAGGGTCGCCGTCAAGACGGTCCTTGCCGCGGGTGCCGGGCTGGTCCTCGCGCTTGTGGTGCCCAGTTACGCGCTGGCGAGCGGCTCGCACGCCATCGGCGCCCATACCACCAGCTCACACGTCGCCGCTCACGCGGCTACCGGCCGCTGACCGGCGACAGGGCCGCTGGCTGGCCACGGGTCGTAACCGTGGTCAGCTGAACGTGGACCGGCTCTGCGCGAAACGCCGGTTCCGTTCGTGGTCCTGCTGACCGAGAAACGCCTTGAACGGACCGAGGCGATATAGCGGGCCGTCCGCGGCCGGCGTCATCGCCAGCTCGAAGTCCTGGGCGAGGTGCCCGAGTTGCCGCAGCACCTCGCCGGAACGCAGCCCGGCTAGCCGGGCGATCTGCCCGACCCCGAGATCCTCGTCGGGGCGCGACCGCAGTACCTGTAGCACGGGATCCTGTATCTCTGGCTCGGTATCGCCGGCGGAGGGAGTGCCGGCGTGCTCCAGCGCGCGGCGGACCGCCGTACCCACGGCCTCCGCGAGCGGTGGCGGGAACGCGTTGCCTAGCTGCCGGTAGCGTGCGGTCTTCAGGCCGCTGAACCGCCAGTTCCACTCGTCCCGCCAGCCCTGCAGCCGCGCCACCATCTCGCACGTCAGCCGGGGCATGTGGGTCAGCTCCTCCGCTGGCCCCGGTGGCTTGTCCGCGACCCCCATGCCATCCACGCTAAGAGCCGCCCACGCCCGTTTTGCCCTGGTTGGCCCGAGGTCCGCTCCGCCGTGCTTCTTCGATCCGCCCACGATCGTCGGCGCGATCCGGTCCGCTCGCTCCGCCCACGCCGGAGCGCCACGCCAGCCCCGCGCCGCCATGAGATCGGAAAGCACCGAGCCCACGGTCCCAGGTGAAACACCAGTACCTGACGGCCAGCTGAACCACGGCGCGTCCTCCGGCCGCAGCGCGACCAGGATCGTTCGCGGCCGCAACTGCGGTACGCCGAAGTCCGAGGCCTGCAGCAGCCGCCAGCCCGGCACATAGCCGAGCTCGCGAAGCCGGTCAAGCACATGCTGGCGGTACGCGCTGAACCGGTCGGTGCTCAGCCCGCGCACATTCTCCAGCAGGAGGGCGCGCGGCCGCATCACGCCGCACAGCTCCACCGCCCAGGCGTACAGGTCCCGCTCGTCGGTGGCGCCGAGCTGGCGCCCGGCCACCGTAAACGGGGGACACGGCACGCCGCCCGCCAGCAGCGCGATGCCCTCGTAGTCCGATGGCCGCCACACGGAATCATCCGCCACGTCGCCCTGGACGAGCTTCCATTCCGGGCGGTTTGTGCGCAGCGTGTCGCACGCCACTAGATCGAGCTCAACCGCGAGCGCGTGCGCGAAACCGGCCCGCTCCAGCCCGAGCGCCTGGCCGCCAGCCCCGGCGCAGATCTCGACCACGTCAAGATCGGTCACCGTGGGCTCCTCTCGGGCGCGAAGTCATACCGAAAGGCACTCTAGCGGCAGCGGCCGGAATCTCCGGGGAGGCCAGGGCTAAGCAGGCGCGTGCCTCGAAGGACTAGCCGCGATATGTGAGCCCTGGCGCGGTCATGACCTCGTCGCCTGCGCAATACGCGTCACTTTGCACGCACCAGCACCAGCACCAGCACCAGCACCAGCAGCCGACCAGCATGGCGAGAACAACGCGGAACATCCTTCCAACGCGGAAGAAATACCTGCTCACAGCATGGTTTTTTACCGCGTTGGGGACAATTACCGCGTTAGTCGCCGCCCGCGGCCGAACCCAAACCGGGCCGAACCCCAAACCGGGCCGAACCCAAACCCGGCCTAGGCCGTCCGGCGGGCGTGCCGCGGCGAGCGGCCGCGCTGCTTGGGCGGGCCGGCCGTGCGGGCTAGCCCCTCCGGCAGGACGAGCAGCGGGTTGGAGGTGCTGTCCACCACGGACTCCGCCACCTCGATGACCTTCCGCCCGCCGGACCGTGCCACGTTCCTGAGCAGGTCAAATGCCTGCCGTGGTCGTAGCCGGTGCCGCTCGGCGAGTACGCCGATGGCCTGTTCGACCCGGACCCTCGCGGTGAGCGCGTGCTCTAGCTGGGCGACGGTCACCGCAAGCCGCGCCGCCTCGTCTTCTTCGCTGACAGCCTTGGGCGCCGTACCCTGGCCAACCCGGGCGGGCGCGCCAAGATCGGCGGCCAGCAGGTCAGCCAGCACCATCGCGCTGGTCAGATCCGCGGTCTCCTCACCGGAGACCTGCCAGCCCGCCTCGGACCTACGGACCACTACTTCTTCGGAGGGGTCACTCCCTGTAGTCGTTTCCCCGTTCATCATTCACCTGTTCTGTGACTCGCACCACAGTTCGTTCTGACATATTTATCCAGAACTAAACGTGGACACACTTCCAAGCCAGGCTATTTCACCCGTGGCTTAAGTCGCGCCAGTCAGATTGCTACAGCGCGGCCAGACGCTCGCGTACCTGCACAGCGGACGGGTTGACCATGGCGCTGCCGTCCGGGAAGAGCAGGGTGGGCACGGTCTGGTTGCCGCCGTTGACCGACATCACGTACTCGGCAGCCTCGGGGTCGCGCTCGATGTCGACCTCTTGGACTTCGATTCCCTCCCTAGCCAGCTGGTTCTTCAGATTCCGGCAGAAACCGCACCAGGTCGTGGTGTACATCGTCAGCTGTGCCGGCACGTTGCCGCCTCCTTGGGTGTGAATTAACCGGCACATATAACACTGGCGAGGCCCTAACCGTTCCCGCTACGGCAGGATGAGCCCGATGGAACTTCTCGACGCCCTCGATCCCGAACAGCGGGAGGTGGCACTCGCCACCCGCGGCGCCGTGTGCGTGCTGGCCGGTGCCGGTACCGGCAAGACCCGTGCGATTACGCACCGTATCGCCTATGGGGTGCTGACCGGCGTCATGGACCCGGCGCACGTGCTCGCGCTCACGTTCACCGTGCGCGCGGCCGGAGAGCTGCGCGGGCGGCTACGCCAGCTGGGCGCGGGGAAGGTGCGGGCGTCAACCTTCCACGCGGCCGCGCTGCGCCAGCTCAACTACTTCTGGCCGCGCATCGTCGGCGGCCGCCCCCCTCAGCTGATCAACTCCAAGATCAGCCTGGTCCACGAGGCGGCCAGGGCGGCCAAGATCAGGCTGCCGTCGGCCGCCGATACCGCGGCCGAGATCGAGTGGGCCAAGACGCTGCAGGTACGTCCGCACGAGTATGCCGAAGCTGCCACGCGGACCGGCCGCATGCCATCCGGCAGCACGCTGGCCAGCATCACCGCGACCGATATGGCTGCCGTCTACGAATGCTACGAGCGGCTGCGCAGGGAGCGGCATCAGATCGACTTCGAGTCGGTGCTCGAGCTGACCGCCGCCATCTACTTCGAGAACCGCGCCGCCGCCGATCAGGTGCGGGATACGTTCAGGCATTTCGTCGTGGACGAGTTCCAGGACGTCAGCCCGCTGCAGAAGCTCCTGCTCGAGGCCTGGCTGGGCGGCCGGGACGACATCTGCGTGGTGGGCGACCCGCACCAGACGATCTACACGTTCGCCGGAGCCACATCGTCCTACCTGACCGGCTTCGCCACCGAGTTCCCTGCTGCCGCCGTGGTGCGGCTGGTCCGGGACTACCGGTCCACGCCGCAGGTGGTAGCGGTGGCGAACCAGCTGATCAGGGCCACGACGCCGCTGGTCGCCCAGCGCAAGCCGGGACCGTCGCCGCTGCTCACCGAGTTCAACGACGAGGTGGACGAGGCGGGCGGAGTGGCCATCCAGATCAGGGCACTGCTGGCCGGCGGCGTCCCGGCCAGGGAGATCGCGATCCTGGTCCGGATCAACGCGCACACCGAGCGGTTCGAGTCTGCGCTGAATGACGCGCGAGTTCCCTATGTGGTCCGCGGCGCGGAGCGGTTCTACGACCGGCCGGTGGTGAAGCAGGCCCTCGTGCTCATGCGCGGCGCGGCCCGCTCGGCAGGTGTGGGCGCAGGCGGAGCCGAGCCGGGCAATGCTGGTCAGCAAGGGCTGCCAGAAGCGGTCCGGCACATCCTGACCAGCATGGGCTTCACCGCGCTGGCGCCGGGCGGCGGCGGCGCGGAAACCCGGGAACGCTGGGAGTCGCTGGCGGCCATCGCCCAGCTCGCCGACGACATGCACGCGGAACGGGCCGAGGTGACCCTCACCGAATTCGCGACCGAACTCACCCAGCGCGCCGAACTCGGGCACGCTCCCGTGGTGGACGGCGTGACGATCACCACCATGCACGCGGCCAAGGGCCTGGAGTGGGACGCAGTGCTTCTCCCCGGTCTGGTCGAGGGGGTGATGCCGATCGTGTACGCCCGGACTCCGGAGGCGATCGAGGAGGAACGGCGGCTACTGTATGTGGCGGTGACTAGGGCGCGCGAACACCTCTATCTGTCCTGGGCGCCGGCCAGGGCGCCTGGTAGCCGGCCTACCCGGGAGCGCTCGCAGTTCCTCAGGGACCTTCGGCTAGGGGGCCGTCATGGGTAAGTCGCTGGACAGGCTGCTTGAGCTGCTGGACCTGGAGCAGATCGAGGAGGATATCTTCCGCGGCGTCAGCCCGGAAGAGCGGGTGCAGCGGGTTTTCGGCGGCCAGGTGGCGGGCCAGGCGCTGGTCGCGGCCGGGCGGACGGTGCCGCCGGACCGGCCGGTGCATTCCCTGCACGCGTACTTCATCAGGCCAGGCGATCCGTCGGTGCCGCTGATCTACATGGTCGACCGGGTGCGGGACGGCCGGTCGTTCACGACCCGCAGGGTGTCCGCGATCCAGCATGGCAAGACGATCTTCACCCTGTCTGCCTCCTTTCACCAGCCAGAACCCGGTCCCGAGCACGCCGATCCGATGCCGGACGCCCCGCCGCCCGAGGTGATCGAGCGGACGTCGGACCGGCTGGCGAAGTCCTTCGGCGGCGACATCCCGCGCGAGTTCGGCGACAACCCGATCGAGCTGCGTTCGGTAGGCCCGCTCTCGATCGAAGCCGAACGCGACCCGGCGCTGCGCACCACGCGCAACATGGTGTGGCTGCGGGTAAGCGGCGAACTACCCGACGACCCGCTGCTGCACGTGTGCCTGATGACCTACGCCTCGGACATGACGCTGCTCGACCCGGTCCTGCTCGGCCACGGCCTGTCCTGGATGGACGGCCGGACGACGGGGGCGAGCCTGGACCACGCCATGTGGTTCCACCGGCCGTTCCGCGCCGACCGGTGGCTGCTGTACGCGCAGGAGTCGCCGGTCGCGTACGGCGGGAGAGGGCTGGCCCGCGGCGAGGTGTTCACGCAGGACGGCGACCTGGTCGTCTCCGTGGTCCAGGAGGGCCTGATCAGAGTCAGCTAAGAAAAAGTTAAAATCCCAGGTCAAAAATGTGTTGCCCCGGTCGGGGAACTCTACGTAAGCTCTCTACATGTCCGCGGGACAGTTGTCGACGCTCCAGGAAGGAGGTGTCTCGCGTGGAAAACATTGATCTGCAAATGCAGTGGCTGCCTTCGCTGGACGCTTCCGGCCTGCTCATGAGCGTGCAGACCGCGTCTACGCAGGGCATAGCTGTGTCCGGCGCCTCTTCTGCGGTGCGTCAGCGTCCTGTCGCTTCGCAGCTGGGTGGCATCGGTGCCGAGCCAATCACGACCGGCTACGCCGTTCCGCGACCGCGGGTGGAGACTGCCTCCTTCCCGGTCCCGGCCTGCGGCTATGTCCCGGCTGCTGAGCGGCTCGGACGGGCGGCTGCCAACCACAACAGCACAGTCCAGCAGTACGCGACCAGTGTCGACGTCATCGGCGGCGTTGGTACGTCGGGTCCACCTCGAAGGCAATAACCGGCCTGTTACAGGCCGGGAGACATCCCCTTCGAGGCCGCGGACCCGCACACAGGGTCCGCGGCCTTAGTCGTTCAAGGCCTAGGTCCCAGGGGCAAGGCGAGCAATCGCACAGGACAAGAGGACCGGCAAGCGAGAGGGGATGCACCGATGCAGTGGCACGGTGCCACCGTCAGTGGCGGGACGTTGACGGAATGGCAGGAGCCAGGTGTCAGTCAGGTAATCGGCCAGTACGACCAGACCAGCTACGGCTTCGATGGGAAGCACGGATTCGAGGCGCTCGCGGGGCAGGGCTTCGGTCTGGTCGAAGAGTTCGACGCGGCTACGCCGCTTCCGGTGGGCCTCGACCTGCCGTGCACGGAGGACCCGGAGCTTTTCTTCGCCGAGTCCCCCAGCGATGTGGAGCAGGCGAAGGCGATGTGCCGCGGATGCCGGGCTCGGCCGGCATGCCTGACCGGTGCGCTTGAGCGCAGGGAGCCCTGGGGTGTCTGGGGCGGCGAGCTGCTCATGCGCGGCACGGTCGTGCCGCGCAAGCGCCCGCGTGGTCGCCCGCGCAAGTCAGATAGCACCGAAGTCGCCGCGTAGACAGACGCGGCCAGGAGTAAAAGCGCCGCGCGGCACACCAATGCCGCGCGGCGCTAGATCCCAGTCGTTGCACACAACGGAGTGGTCACGATGCATTACATGCACGAACTGGCGCGCGAACGAACGCGCGACAACCTAGAACTGGCGCAGGACCTGCGCGTCGTCTGCCAGCTGCGTAACCTGCAGCGCGTCATTCGAAGCGAGCGCAAGGCCGAACGCCGCCTGATCGAGGCGTGGCAGGCCAGGCAGGCCGCCGAGGCCGCGCTAGAGACCAGGTAGTGACCGTTCAGGGTCGAGGTAACCGGGCACCCACCGGATGACCTCGGCCCTGAACGCGCCTTCGCACTCAAGCTGGCATAGCACGCCGATGCCGGCCGTGGACACCCGGTGGATGAGCACGTAAGAGGGCGGCACGTTGAACTTGCGGGTGATGTTGGACGAGCGGAGGTTCGTTACCCGGGACGCCTCGTCGCGCAGCCACTCCCGGCTGAACTTGAACGTCTCGACCGCCGACGGTCCGGCGAGCGGCCCGAGGAAATCATGCAGCGCGTCCAGGTCCACGGCGATGCCGGGACGCAGGAAGCCGTTCGCGCGCAGTTCCTGCTCGACGGACGCCACGTCGACGTCGTCGGAGTGCATGATCCGCAGCAGCCGGCCGAAGAACGGCGGCAGCCCGTCAGGCAGCCGGTCCACCGCGCCGAAGTCGATCACGCCGAGCCGCCCGTCGGCGAGCAGCCGGAAGTTCCCCGGATGCGGGTCGGCGTGCAGCAGGCCCGCCCTGGCAGGCCCGGAGAACAAGAACCGCACCAGCAAGATCCCGGCCCGGTCCCTGTCTTCCTTGGACCCGTCGCTGATCACCGCCGACAGCGGCGTCCCTTCCATCCATTCGGTGACGAGCACGTGCGGCGTGCTCATCACCACGTCGGGGACGAGGAAGTCCGGGTCGTCCCGATACGCGTCAGCGAAGGCCTGCTGCGCCGACGCCTCCTTCTCGTAGTCGAGTTCCTCGGCGACCCGGTCGCGTAGCTCGTCGAGCATGGCCTTGACGTCGAGGCCGGGCATGAGCATGCCGAACAGCCTGCCCACGCGGGCGAGCTGGGTGAAATCACCGATCAGGGCCTTGCCCGCCCCCGGATACTGGATCTTCACCGCGACCCGCTGCCCGGCGTGCTCGCCGGAACCCCAGACGGCGGAGTGCACCTGCCCGATCGAGGCCGCTGCCGCGGGAGTGTCATCGAACGAGCTGAACAGTGACCGCCAGTCCGGGCCGAGGTCATCGGCCAGCACCCGGTGCACGGTCGTCGCGGGCAGCGGCGGCGCGGATTCCTGCAGCTTGGTCAGCGTCGCCCGGTAGGGTCCGGCGACCTCCGGCGGCAGCGCCGCCTCGAAGATCGACAGCGCCTGGCCGAACTTCATCGCACCGCCCTTGAGCTCTCCGAGTATCCGGAAGATCTGGTCGGCCGTTCGCTGCTGTATCTCCTGCGCCACGATCTCGGCAGGCCGGCCGCCGATTCGCTTGCCCACGCCGACGGCGGTGCGGCCCGCCAGCCCGATGGGCAGCCTGGCAAGCTTGGCCGCCCTGGTCACCGGATTGCGCGGAACGTCATTCACGCCATCTATTCTCCCGCACCCGCCCGACTACCCCGCACGGACCAGCCGGCGCCGCGGTGTTACCCAGGGCGGCTGGCGCCGCGGTGCTACCCGGGGCGGCTGGCGCCGCAGGGGCACGCGGGATGCGGCGGCCAGGTGCGCCGCCGCCACTGCCAGCCAGGCAGCACCACCTCGAGCGTCCCGTCCATTGAGGCCGGCGCCACCACGCCATCGATGAACGCCAGCGCCTGCGCGGCACCGAGCGTGGCTGCCGTCGCGGCGAGCACAACGTCGCAGGCGGGCGTGCCTGGCGTCGCGCACACCGCCTGGGCCAAGATCTTCGGCCAAGCCGCGTCCCCCTCGGCCTTACGCAGCTCGACGCAGCGCAGGCAGGCCGAACGCAAGGGAACGACCAGCGGTCCGACGACGCCGATCGCCTCGGCGGACCGCACCGCGAGGTGCGGGATCGCGTCGCGGACCAGCGCGAGCGGCAGCTCGGGGGAGAAGCCGGCGGTAAGCACGATCAGGTCCGGCCGCAGGCCCGGGTCACGGACCCTGGCCTCCGGCGCGGCGCGCTTGATCGCGCGGGCGGCCGCCTCGGCCCGCGGCGTGCCCACGTCGGACAGGACCAGCCCGCCGGGCATCAGGTCCGCGAACGACGCCGGGGCCGGGTCGACGCACGCGACGCGACCCACACCAGACGTGGCGAGCAGCGTAGCGACACCGGTGCCGATCCGCCCCGCGCCGTGCACCCGCACGAACGCGTCCCGCCGCCGGGCCAGCGTCCGCGCTCCGCCGTCGCTGTCACGGTAGGCCAGCGACGCGGTAGCCAGTTCGGGCGCCAGCCGGGCGCGCAGGTCAGCCGGGAGCGAGCGGTGCAGCGCGGAGGGGTAGTCGTCCAGCACGCCGGCCGTGGCGAGCAGGTGCAGTACCCGCGCGGCCGCCTCGGCCGGCACCCCGTACTCCTGGGCGGTGGCGATCACCTCATCGCGGTCTCGGCTCCCGTCGAGCAAGCTAATTACTGCCGCCGCGGACCCGATCCGCGCCAGCGCGGCGGCTCGCCGGGGATCCACGCCGATTTGCAGCGTGTCCCGGTCCCGCCACACCGGCAGCAACCCCGCCTTCAACGCTGGCCTCATGCCCACATATTGTCACCTACCAGTGACATTTAGCGGTCTCGGTTCCAGTCAGGCCGCCCGCATGCTGAGCACGAGCACCACGACGATGGCGCCCACGAACAACACTGGCACCGCCATGGCGAGCTGCGACACAAGCAGCCCGGACAGCAATGCGCCCGCGAGCAGCCCGAGCAGTACGCCCGGCCGCAGCAGGCCCTCACGGGACCGGTTCGGCTTGACCAGCGACCCGACCAGCCCGGTCAGCGTCCCGGTCAGGAACGTCGTCGACACCTGCGTGAGCCCCATCTGCTGGACCGTCGCACTCTGCACACCCATCGCGGCCGCACCGGTCGCCAGCAGGCAGAACTCCACCCAGCCCACCGGCAGCGCACCGGATATCCACCACCCGGCGGCGAGCCCGCACAGCAGCACGAGCTCCACCGAAAGCGCCCTGCGTACCTTCGGCGAAATGCCCGAAGCATCGCCGTGCACCATCCGGGTGCCCAGGGCCACTCCGACCACGTACCCGGAGAAGGTGGCGATGGTGTGCAGCAGCAGCGATACGGAACCGCGCGCGATGGACAGGCCGCACAGCACGATGTTGCCGGTCATCACGCTGGTGAACACGCCACCGAGCCGGGTGAAGCTGGCTACGTCCATGGCGCCGGAGCAGAACGTGAGCGAGATGGCGATGGGAGTAAGCGCTTTGTCTCGTTCCATAACCTCGCTAGGAGATCATCGAACCAGGTCAGAAGGCAAACTGGAGGGCACCCGCACCACGGCCGCCCAGGGTGGCGGCTCTACTTCTGATTCTCCGAGCAGCGCCACGATCACCCGGATGCCCTTCGGCGGTGTGTCCGGCCACGGCGTGATCCCGTCGGTCAGCACGACGCAGATGGCGGGCCTTGGCCGCAGCGCGGCCGCGGCGGCGATCCCCGCGCCCATGTCCGTGCCACCGCCGCCGGTGAGCGTGACCTGCCGGGATGAGGTGATCCGCTGCGCCGCGGCGACCGCCGTGTCGCAGGCCAGCACCCGCAGCTGCCTGGCCAGCCCGAGCGATTTGAGCAACCCGTCCACCTCGGTGAGCGCCATCGCGAGCAGGTCGTCGGTCATGCTTCCCGAGGTGTCGCACACCACGGCGACCTCGGGTACCGGACGCCGCAACGCAGGGAGCACCACCCCTCCGGCGATCGATGAACGCCGCGACGGGCGCCGGTACGAGTAGTCGACCGCGCCGGATACCTCGGATACCGCGCGCCGCAGTAGCGCCGCGAGCAGCCGCCGCCAGTCGACCTTCGGCGTCAGCAGTTCCTCCGCCCAGCGCACCAGCCCGGCCGGCATGTTCCCGGCCTGCCTGGAGTGCTTGAGCACTTCCTGCGCGATCTGCCGGCGAAGCAGTTCCGCCTGCCAGCGAGGTACGCCGCCGTGGCACTTCCCGTCCGGGCAGTCGCAATCGGCTGGCTGGCCGTGCGCGCCGGTTCCGCAGTTCATCGGAAGATCAGAACTATCGGTGGTGTCACCTTCGGCGTAATACTGCTCGGCCAGCAGGCCGTCGGCCGCATTGAGATCGCGGGGCAGCAGCGGGGGACGGGGCAGGTCGAGTCCGGCAGGTACCAGGTCGTCGTTGATCTCCGCGTCGGCCGCCCTGATCCAGCGCGTCACGTCGTCGGGACCGACCCCGATTGCCTGTGCCCGCTCCGCGTGGGTGCGTAGCAGGTGGCACACGTGATGCACCATCACGCTGCCAACCTGGGACGGCGTCCACACGGTCGTGAGGTCCGGGTCGATATGCATCCGCCAGCTGTCGTCGACCGAGATTCCCCCGCTGCCCGGATTCGAGATCAGCGTCATGCCGAATACCCCGGTGGCCAGATAGGGAAACCGCGTAGCCGCCCACAGCCGCGCCGCCGCCAGATCTTTGTCGCTCATGACAGGAGCAGCCCCGCGTCGCGCAGGACCGGGGCGAAGCGCTTGATCTCCTCGGGCAGGGCCGCGCCCTCCGGGCGGCAGCGGGCCAGCACGCGCGCGGCGACGGCCGCGACGTCTGGCGCGTTGTCGGCGGCGAGGCCGAGCACCCGCCAGCCGGCCGCCCAGCGCTCCGGTGTGAGGTTGCCGGCCACGGCCGCGGAGATCGCGGCCAGCGCGGCGTAGGCGCGGTCACCGCGTTCCGGCAGCCGGAACGCGGCCGGGTCGGCGAGGACGACCTCCGGGTCGGGCAGATCCATTTCGACCAGCCAGGAGAGGAACTCGATCCCCGCCCCGTCACCCACCGCGCCTCTGATCAGCGCGGAACGCGCGTCCTGCGAGGACCCCGCGGCGTTGCCCGCCGCCATCAGCCTGGCCGCCATCTCCCAGGTGCGAGGGGACGGCCAGCCGCGGCCCGCCGACACGGCGTCGGTCGGCGGTGCGCACGCCAGGGCGGGCCTGACATGCAAGAACGCGGCGACCAGGCCGCGGGACAGGATTTCCTCCGCCTGCAGCCCGTCCGGTATCAGCGGTACGGACGGCGCCGTCCAGCCCCCGGCCAGTCCGTCCGCGACGGCACGGGGATCGACCTCCCAGGACAGGTGGCAGAGCCGGTTGGCAAGCGGCGCCGACAGATCCCAGCCGTCGGCCGCCTGCTCGGGCGGGTTGGCCGCGGCGACGACCGTCACCTCATCCGGCAGCGTGAGGTCGCCGACGGCCCGTTCCAGCACCACGCGCAGCAGGGCTGCCTGGACGGCTGGCGGCGCCGTGGACAGCTCGTCGAGGAACAGCAGGCCGTGCCCCGCCTCGGCCAGCCGCCGCGCCCACATCGGCGGCGCGAACCGCACTCCGTCGCCGACCACGATGGGCAGGCCGGCGAAGTCGGACGGCTCCCTGATCGAGGCGATCACCGTCTCGCATGGCAACCCCATCGCCTGCGCCATGGCGCGGATGGCCGATGTCTTGCCGGTGCCCGGCGCCCCCCATAGCAGTACCGGCACCTTGGCCGCGACCGCGACCCCTAGCGCCTCTACCGCGATGTTCCCCTGCGTGCTCATCTTCCCAGTGTGGGGCATCTGCGGCAGTACCGGCGCCGCCGTTCACCCCCAGCGGAGCGGTACGGTCGCCCGCACCACCGCGGATCGCCCGTTCACGACCACCTCCACCCAGCCGGGCCTGGCCAGCGGCGGTATGACCTCCAGTCGCATGGCGAGTTCGCCGTCGCCGTCGCTGCCGCCGCTGGCACTCGTCACGTGCCAGCGATCGTCGCTGTCCCGCAGCCAGACCAGCGGCAGCGGCGCAATGCCACCGCGCAGGTGCCAGGGTGGTGCCCCGGTCGCGTACACGTGCAGCGCAGAGGTGCCGTCCGCGCTGTGCAGGCCGAGGACCGAGACCACGATGCCGTCCAGCTCCGGCAAGGTGATCGCAATGGCGGCACAGCCATCTGGCTGCTCGACGGCGGGCCCGGGGTGCTGGTAGCTGTCGAGCACGCTCGCCCAGTGCTCCGGCAGCTCCTGGCCGGGCGTCGCGGCGGGATCGTGCTCGTCGGCGTCCACCGCCCGGCGCAGCGCCGCGAGCTGGCCTGGCAGCGTGCTGTCCGGGGACAGCGCGCCGACCGCTATCAGCGCGGTCGTGATCTCGGCGAGGCTGTCCTTGGCCGACGGCTCCTGGCTCTCCGGTACTAGCGCACGACGTTCCTCCGGCAAGAACTGGCACAGGACCGAGAGCTGGTGCGCCGCACTGACGTTCAGCAGGTACTCACCCGCGCTCGCCCGGACGGGTGCGGCGACGGCGGCAGCCGCTGGTTCCGCGGTGAGGTCAACCCGCCGGGCTGGCGTGCCCGGCCCGGCGATCTCCAGCCAGCGCAGTTCAGCCGGCGGGTCAGGGTAGAGAGCCAGCTCACCCGACCACTCCTGGGCAGAGGCTGAGCCAGAAAAGATGAGCTCGTAGCTCGCTCCGGTGTCATCGGTGGCGGTGAGCCCGTCGAGCGGCTCCGCGAGCGTGGAGTGCGCGACGACGGCGAAAACCGCGCCTGATCCGCTCCTCGCGTACGCCAGCAGGTGCATGGTGCCGCCGGTGACGGGCACGGTGAGCCCGGCCGGCACGAACTGCCGTGGCAGCGGAGCGGGCGGGGGCTCAGCCGGGAAGCCGGCCGGCCACCATCGCCGGTACCGGACGGCGCTCCGCGGCGCCGGCGGATCGGCCTGCCGGGTTTCCAGCGCGAGCGCCAGCTCGTCCACGATCGTGCCGCCCACTAGGGAATCCACTACGCCGGCCGTGACCAGAGCGTGCGTGACCCGGTTGACGGTGGCAGCGCGGTCCGGGTCCCGCAGCGCCCGCTCGGCGAGCAGCCGCAGATAGGTTTCCGCTCGCTCGCGGTCGAGGCCAGTCACCTCGCAGCCTCCCAGACCGGGCTGCCGTCCGCGTCCGCCGTGCCGTGCACGTCGAGCAGCGCCGGCTCCGCGCCCGGCGCGCGCAGCGCGAGCACCTGTGCGTCCGGCCACCCCGCCCTGGTCACCGCGACGACCAGTTGCCGGCCGGCCAGCGCGAGGCCGCATGCCCATACGGACGCGAGCCAGCTGGCCGGCAGCGAGAAAGCCAGCTCGCGTTCCTCGCCCCTGCCGCTCATCCGCGAGCTGCCCCACCCCTCGCCGGTGTGCAGCGTCACGTTCTTGACCTGATCCGGGTCGATGCCAATCCACTTTTCCGCGACCAGCGCGATCCGGCCGATGAGCGCGGTCTCGAGAGCGGGCCTTGGCATCGTCGTGGACAGCGTCGCCTGCGCGGCGGCCACGTGCCCGGACAGCCGCATCTGGAATCCTGGGCCGAGCGCGAGCAGCGACAGGACGTCGGTGGTGCGTTGTGCGGTCCGCTCGATCTCCGCTTGCATCGCCTGCCGTCCGGGCGGCTGACGCCCGGACGAGTGCGGCACGGCGCCGCCGGAGAGTGTGGTCCAGCCGGACTGGCCGGCCGCCTGCGGCTCGGGAATGCTGTCCCAGTCCACCGTCACGCGATCTTCGGCGCTACGCGGCCAGATACCCAGTACGGACAGGTCGTCCGTGTGCCTGGCCCATATCTCGGCGAGCCGGACACAGCCAGGTTTCTCGCCACCGAGGGCGGCGAGGACAAGTTCGGCCTCGGCGTCGGGGTGGGAAGGCAGCTGGACGATCCCCGTGTCCCAGCGCAGCGGGTGCGTCCCTTGCCCGCACGGCACGGTGGTCTCGCAGGCTGGCAGGCACGCGTACCAGTCGCTGTTATGAGAAATCTCTACCTCCAGTCAAGGGCCAGGCTGACGCGGACCTCGGCCGACTGCCCGCAGATGAGGACGTCGGCGGCCGAACACCGGCTGAGCGGCGGCCAGACCGACAGCCGGGCGAAGCCTTCGTCGTCGTGCCTGCTCCAGCCGCTGATTCGCGTCGTACGCCAGCCGTGGCTCTCGTCACGCAGCCACACGAATGGCATGCTGTCACGGATGTCCTGGGTGACCCCTACGACATGAACATGCAGGAGGGTGTCCTGTTTGGTGTTAGTCAGGCCGAGCAGGCTCAGCCGGATGCCGTCCACCTCGGGCAAGGTGACCGCGATGGCGGCCCCTTTGTCCGCCGGGTAGGGAAGCGACGCCGCCCGGCTATCGCTCAGCCAGTGCTCGGGGATCTCGTTGCCTGGGGCGGGCGGTGCGTCGATGCCGTGGCCGGCGAAGCCGCCGTGCTCGCATAGCGCGGCCAGCTGGCCGGGTACCGGGCTGAGCGGAGACAGCGCTCCGGCTGCCCGCAGGGCGGTCACCACGTCGCCGAGCAGCGCGGTCGGCCCGGAGCCATTCAAGATGCTGGTCGCGTAGCCGATCAGCAGGTGCTCCGCCGGCGTCAGCGCGGAGCGGGTGACCATGACCGGAGGCATGGCACCGGGCGGATCGAGGCGGAACCGCGTCGCCGGGCCGCCCGACTGGGAGATTTCTGCCCAGCGCAGCCCAAGCGGCGGCTCGGGACTGATGGTGAGGCAGCCGACGTACCCATCCGGGCCGCCACCGCCGGAGAATCCCAGCCGGTAGCCGTTGCCCGCGTCGTCGGTCATCGTGAGATCGTCGAGCACGCTGTGACCGAAGTGGCGGGAGCGACGGACCGGATCCGCGGTCCGGGAGTTCCACGCGTGCACCGCGAACCAGGCGCCGGTACTGGTACGCGAGTACGCGAGCAGACGAAGCTGGCCGTTGTCCCCGCCCAGCGCGACGGGGATTCGGGCGGTCAGCGGGACGAGCGGCTCCGGTACGGTCGCGCGCCTTCGGGACTGGAGCGAACCGGCGGCGGTAACGGTGATGCCCGTGGCGGTAGCGGTGATGGTCGACGAGTTGCGGTACGCCGCACCGGTTGCCGATCTCCCCGGGCCCCGGCGAGGCTGACCCTGACGACGCTGTCCGGGACGAAGCTGCGGCGGGAGAGGCTGGCGGAGGGCGACGGCCATTTCCAGGTCGGCCTGGATCGCGTCGGCGATGCCCTCGTCGAGGGCGCCCACCTTCGTCAGCGCCCTGCCGACCAGCATCACCCGGTGCAGGTCAGGCGCGGGACTGAGCGCGCGGCGCAGTTCGGCCTCGGCGATCCGCCGCAGGTGCGTCTCCGCGCGCTCACTGTCCATGCCTTAATTGTCCATCAGGTGCACAGGCACCTCGGCGCGGACGCTCGTGCGCGGCCCGCTCACCAGCAGCTCGACCATTTCGCCGGGGGAGATCAGCGCGGGGGCGACCGGCAAGGTGAGCGCGTGGACCTGCCCGACCAGATCCGGCTCGCGTGCGTCCGCCACGTGCCAGTCGCCGGCCGCGTCCCTTATCCACCAGGAGAAGCCAAACTGATGCCGGTAAAACCGTTCGGTCAGGCCGACGGCGACGACGTGCAAGCCGCTGTGCCCGACCAGCGTCGTCAGACCGGTAACGGCGAAACGCACGCCGTCGATATCCGGCAGGCTCACCGCGAGTGGTGCGATCAGCTGGCCGGTTTCTGCGGGCGACGCGCTCCGGCTGATCACGCTCGCCCACCCGGTCCCGGCGGGCGGAGCCGGTTCGATGGACGCGACGCCGGTCCAGTAGGAGGTGCCCCGTCGCCGTGGAAAACGACCCGGTAGCGGGTGCCCCGCTCATCTGTCAACGCGAGCCGGGCGTAGGGGAGATGCTGCGGACCCGCACCCTGAAATTCCAGGTCGGCGCTCGATCCGTCGGCCGGCCAGCGCATCCGGATCACGGTGCTGATCAGCGCGTCGTGCTCGGTACGCAGGTAGGTCATCAGGTACAGGTCACACGGCGCGCGCTCATCCTCGACCCGGATCCTGCGCCCGAGCGGGACAACGAGCGGCTCCGGCCGCGGCGGTCCCCGCCGGACCATGGGCGGTGGAGGGAGTGCGCTCATAGTCCGGGATTGGACCATTCTTCTGATGAAATGCCCGGTGTTGTTCATCGGCGTGTCCGACCTCAGCCAGAGGGCAATGTCCAGGTCCTCCAGGATGGGCCACAAGGCATCGTCGTCCGCTATCTCCGCTCGGGTCAGCGTCCCGATGGCGTCCCTGACCTTGTCCAGGGGAGGGAAGGGCGGCCCGATGCCGCCGCTGCGGCGCCAGTGCCGTAGTTCCCGTTCTGCGACCCCGCGCAGGAAGGTCTCGATCGCCTCGCTGTCCGGGTCGGTCACCGGCTACCTCCAGTGCAGCGGGAAGCCGGCCCTGATCTCGCCAGAACTGCCCGTGGCGAGCACCTCGATCCAGGAACTGCGGTTCAGCGGCGGGATGACCTCCAGGCGGGAGGAGAGTTCACCGTTGCCGGTGCGGCCACCGGAGACGTTTCGGCGGGTGGTGTGCCAGCGGCCTTCCGCGTCGCGTATCCACAGCAGCGGGAGGGCGTCCTCCTCTCGCGTACCGATGTCGGGCAACCCGGCGGCGTGCACGTGAATGACCGTGCCGTCCTCGCCATTGTGCAGGCCGAGTACGGACAGCCGGACGCCGTCCAGTTCGGGCAGTGTCACGGCAACGCCGGCGCATCCTTCGCCCGGCGACGCCGTGTCCGGCTTGCGCCGGTGAAACTGCGTGAGCATGCTCAGCCACGGATCGGGCAGGTCAGCCCTGGCCGTCGCGGTGATGCCGTGACCGGTTATGCCACCGCTCTCGCACAGTGTGCGGAGCTGGCCGGGCACCGGACTGAGCGGGGACAGGACACCCGCCACCTCGAGCGCCTCGATGACGTGGCCGAGGGAATTGGCAAGATGCTCGGGTAGCACTGGCCGGAACTCCGGGTGCCGTCGCCGTATGTCGTCGGGGAAGAGCGGCAGGCTGGCGAGGATCCGGGCCGCGACGCCGTGCAGGTAGTGCTCGCCCGGGCTGTGCGCCGAGGTCTGCACGGTGATGTACTCCGCGACGGCCTCCTGATCGAGCTGGATGCGCCGGCTCGTTTCGCCCACGGTCAGTTCCAGCCAGCGGATGTCACGCGGCGGCTCGGGCCGCAGGAAAAGCTCGCCCGCCCACTCCACCAGACCGCCCGCACCGCTGTAACCGAGCTGGTAGGTGGAGCCCTTGTCGTCGGTCGCGACGATCATGTGCAGCGCGCCCGCGATGGACGGCGGGTGCGGCGGCCTGCCGAAGACGGGTCCGCGCAGCCAAGCGGTGATGGTGAACCGGGCACCGAACGGAGTATGCGCGTACGCCAGAACGTACAGTTCGCCGCGGACCTCCTCGTAGCGGACCGGGATCATCATCCCGACCGGAGCCACCCGGCTTGGCCCGCTGCGCGGTGCTTGACTGCCGCCGGATCCCTGGCCGGTGCCGGTAATCAGCCGGGCCGCCTTGCGGCGGATGCTCGGCATGCGGACCAGCTGGGATAGCTGTATGCGGCCGCTGTCTTGCCTGACCGCGAGCGCCACCTCGTAGTCGTGCTGGATTGCTATGGCGGTGCTTTTCTCGACCGCGCCGACCGCGGTCAGCGCGTGGGCGACCTGCGCGAACCGGGTGGTCCAGCGTGCCACCTTGAGCTCGGCGAGCGAGTAGACCTGCGGGGGTGCCATCACGGCATGACGCAGTTCCGCCTCGGCGATCCGCCGCAGGTGGGATTCCGCGCGCTCACGATCCACGCCCTTATTGTCCACCAGGTACTTGTCCACCGGGTACTTGTCCACCGGGGGCGAGGGCCGGACGGGGATCAGGCGGGCGAGGTGACCTCCGCGGCGGCCCAGCAGCGGACGATGTCCCGCATGGACAGCAGCCCGGCCACCTCATTGCCATCCACGACGACCAGGTGGCGGAAGCCGCCGCGGATCATCGCCAGCGCTGCCGCCTCCAGAGTCCACTCTGCCGCGGCGTACACGAGATCATCGGTTCGGTGCTGGGCGGCCAGTTCGGCGTCGGGGTCCTCGCCGGCGGCTACCGAGTTGAGAATGTCGCGTTCGGTCAAGATGCCGACGCCGGCGTGCTCGGGATCGACCACGACGGCGGCGCCGACTTGCCGCGCGGACATCATCCGGGCGGCCTGGCGCAGCGTGTGCGTCGGGCCGATGGTCAGGACCATTGTGGACATGCCGTCGCTTACGTTCAAGATTGGCCGTCCCTCGGAGCTTGTGAACTTGTGAAACCTAGCTCAACAAGCATCGGTCAATCCGCTGCCGACGGCAACCCCCCGTTGTGCAGCATGCTGAGAACCTCGTCGTGCAGGTGCCCGTTCGTGCACACCACGCTGCCGCCCTCCGGCGTGGGTTCCCCGTCGAGCGAGGTGAATGTCCCGCCTGCCTCGGTGACGATGACCTGCAGCGCGGCCACATCCCACAACGACACCACGGGCTCGGCCGAGATGTCGCAGGCGCCCTCGGCCACCAGCATGTGCGACCAGAAATCGCCGAACGCCCGCGTCCGCCATACCGACCGGGTGAGCTCGGCGAATCCGGCTTCCATGCCGCGCTCTGCCCAGTCGCCGAGTTCGGAGTAGGAGAAGGAGGCGTCGCCCATCTTGGTCACCCCGGACACCCGCAGGGGAGAGGCCTTGGTCAGGCTGCGCCCGGTCCACGCCCCGCCGCCGATCGCCCCCCACCAGCGCCGGCCGAGCGCCGGTGCGGAGACCACACCGACCACCACGTCCGGGCCGTCCATCAGGCCGATCAGCGTCGCCCAGACCGGGACACCGCGAACGTAGTTCTTCGTCGCGTCGATCGGGTCGATGACCCAGCACCGCGGGCCGTTGCCGCTGCGGCCGAACTCCTCGCCGAGCACCGCGTCCCGCGGCCGTGCCCGGCGCAGGACGTTGCGCAGGGATTCCTCGGTGGCGTGGTCGGCATCGGATACCGGGGTGAGGTCAGGTTTGGTCTCGATCCGCAAGTCGAGTGCCCGGAACCGCCGCGTCGTGATGTCATCGGCGGCATCCGCGAGGACGTGCGCGAACCGCAGATCGTCGTCGTATCGTGCCACCCGCGAACGGTACCGCTTAACGTGTCGCGCTGGCCAGAAACGAGGTCGCATACTGGTATCTATGGATGTTCTCGCGAACCCGCCGGAGCAGATAAGCGCCTTCGTCCGTGACGGCCGCATCACCCTGTTCCCGGTCAGGCGCCCGAAGCGGCTCGCGCTCCTGGACCAGGTGGCGCAGGCATTCGAGCCCGGCCGGAACTACCCGGAGGCGGTCGTCGACCAGATCCTCAAGGGAATGACCGACGACCACTGCGCGCTGCGCAGGTATCTCGTGGACGAGGAATTCCTGTCCAGGAACAGCGATAGCCGCTACTGGCGCAGTGGAGGTGCCGTCGATGCGTAAACCGCGTGGAACCTGCTACCCGCAAGCCCCGTCCGCCGGCCGCGGCTGCTACCCC
>DASXDG010000048.1:0-4889 GCA_036490795.1 Streptosporangiaceae bacterium | reverse complement strand
GGTGATGATCGGAGTCCCCAGGGGAAGGCAAGCGCCGCCGCTATCGCCAGGTCGAAGCGCTCACGGCTTCGCCTCCGCCCCAAGGACTCTGTTATCCGTGTCTGCTACCTACGGCGGGAAACGCGCCTTGCAGTGCGCCGTGACGTGCGTCGTGCGACTCTGCGTCCTCCGAACATTTCACCCTCCAAGTGCTAGTGCTGACTGACGGTCATGATGTGCTTGCCGCCCCGGACGTTTCCAGGTCGTGCAGTTGCTTTGCCTCTTCGGCGGATACCAGGCCGATGTCCACGAGGTCGAGCGGGCTGATGAAGCCGTCGCTGAGGCGGAACCCGCCCGCCCGGACGATGGCGTCGCGGAGCGGCACGGCCCAGTGGTGTTCCAGGAGTACCAGCGCGGCCGCGGAGTCATTCGGAATGTCCTCGAGCACATCCCAGGCCTCCTGCTCGGTGAAGATGTGCACGCCGCCAGCGTCGGCCACCTCCTCGGCGCCTTCCATCGCGCCCGCCTCGGCCCCCTCCTCGCCGGCTATGCCGAGCCCGATCAGGGCGCCGACCTTGCTGCCGAGCTCAATCGCCTCGCGCTCGGAAAGGTTGCTGAGGTGCTCCACTTCTATCTCTCCGGAGGCGTCCTTGTAGACCGCCAGGGAGTCGATGACGCGCACTGTGTCGCTGTCACGAAGTCGTTCGAGTTCGGCGATGATCTCGCCGTGGAAGTCTGGATTCTTGAATCCCAGCACAATGAGCTGTACCGGTCCAATCGCCATTTCCATGCCCCTTCCGCTTGATCTCTTTACCCGCAAGCATCAGGCCCGCAATGGCAAGGCTGCGTCACCCTGTCAGGGTGAGCCACCCGGCCGTGCTTGGCCGGATGCCCGTTCCGATGTCAGGCATGTCCGGCATCGGCATGGTGACGTTCATGGCCATGAAAATGACAGGTACGTGGACGGCACCTGGGTGGATGCTGCGCCGGCCGGCGAGCGGCCCAGGACCCGGGTGCGGCACATTCCATGGCGAAAGCGCCGCGTTATCCCGCTTCACGGGTGATACGGCGGCATCGCAGTCCTCGTTACGGTGAGGGCGAAGATGTCGTCCGAGACACTTGGCGGTCTTGGGGCGAATGCCTGGTTGGAGTCGGCGATGGCCGTGATCTTGTTGATGACCCTGCTCGTGCCGGTGGTTGTATGGATCGCTGTCTGCCTGGAGAACATTCTGGACAGATGGGACAGAGCCGCCGCGGTACGTGATCAGCCCTCGCCCGGCGAGACCAATGGAACTTCGGCACCCGAACAGACCCGGCCTGCCTAACCGCACCGGGATTGGCCGGGTCGGTGTAGCTCTCAAAGCCGCGGCTTGCGCGCGCGGAAGAGCAGGCGGTCGCTGACCGTCAGGGTGATCTCGCCGAAGCCGATCGTCTGCAGCCGGGTAAGGAACGCGGCGGGCTCCACCGGGTTGTACGTGTCGCCCTCGTGGTGCTGGTGCAGCCGGTCGCTCGCAAGGCTGTCGGAGCCGATGAGCGTCCCGCCCGGACGCAGCACGCGCAGCGCCCCGGCCAGGATCGCATCCTGCATGGCGCGGGTCGGCACGTGGTGCAGCATGGTGAACATGCCCACCGTGTCGAAGGACTCGTCCGGGTAGGTCAGCGCGGTCGCGTCACCGGTCACCGCCTCGACGTTCGTCCCCGCGAAACGCTGCCCGAGCGCCTCGGCGGCATCCGGCTCGATTTCGAGCGCGACGAGCCGGCTGACCCGCTTCCGCAGCCATTCCGTCGACGCGCCCGGGCCCGGGCCGATCTCGAGCAGGTCATCACCAAGGTCGACGCCGTGCGTCACCACGGGCAGGACCTCTTCGTGCAGGAACGCGGCCCACTCGGGTGTCCTCAGCAGCTCATGCCATTTGTTCACACCACCAGAGGCTACGGCGGTGCCGCGCGGTCTCATAGCCCGCAGGCCGCCACGCAGTATCGCGATCCGGCCAACCGGGACGGGTACGGCGGCTGCTAAGCCTCGGTCGCGAGCATTCCGCCGGCCGACACCGCGCCCAGGCCTAGCTGGCCGAGCACGGAGACAAGCAATTTCGGTGCTTGGTTGCGGCAGATCCGACAGGTACGCCCGGGTGGTGGCCAGACTCGCCGGCGCTCGCCGCGGCGCTGACGCCTAGCGGGCCCGCGTCAGGCTTGGGTGATGCCTAGCTCGCCGCGGCCGCCCGTGCCGGGCGTGTCCTCGGGGACCGCGTTGACCAGCGAGTGGGCGGCCATTACCAGGTAGTCCCAGAGCTGCGCGTCCAGCTCCGCCGGCAGCGACAGCGCGTCGAGCGCCGTCCGCATGTGCTTCAGCCACAGGTCGCGCTCGGTCTCGCCGATGCGGAACCGGACGTGCCGCATGCGCAGCCGGGGATGCCCGCGCAGCTCGTTGTACGTCGGCGGCCCACCCCAGTACTGGATGAGGAACAGCCGCAGGTGCTCCTCGGCCGGCCCCAGGTCCTGCGTGGGGTAGACCGGCCGCAGCACCGGATCGGCCGCGACCTCCTGGTAGAACCGGTGCACCAGCCGAGTGAACGTTTCCTCGCCGCCGACCGCCTCGTAGAAACTGACCGTGGTCCCGCTTTCCTCACTCATAGCAATGCCAGCCTAGTCGGCCTTGGCGCGGTAGATACCCGCCTGGTGCAGCGCGGCCTTCGCCCGCGCGCGCATCTCCCGCTCGACCTCCCACTGGCGCAGCGGCGCGGTCTTGGCCACGATCCGCATGACGACCTCATCGCTTGAGATCTCCTGCGCGCCCCACACCTCTGGCGCCTCGAGCATGACCGCCCGCCAGGTGGGCTCGTTCCACATCGCGTCGCCGGTCGCCTCAAGCACGCTCCTGATCGTCACCAGGTCCGCCTCGAAGGGCACGGGAAAGTCGATCACCGCGCGCGCCCAGCCCTGCGACTCGTTGCCCACGGTCTCGATCGCGCCGTTGCGGATGTGCCACACGATGCCGTTCACGTCGCGCACCCGGGTGATCCGCAGCGTCACGTTCTCCACGGTGCCGGTGGCATCGCCCACCGTGATCACGTCGCCGACGCCGTACTGGTCCTCGACGAGCATGAAGACGCCCGACAGGTAGTCACGGACCAGGTTCTGCGCGCCGAAACCGACCGCGACGCCGACCACGCCCGCGCTCGCGAGCAGCGGCGCCAGGTTGATGCCGAGGTCGCCGAGCACGGCGAATCCGGCGATCGAGAAGATCGTCACCGACGCGGCGCTGCGCAAGATGGCGCCGAGCGCGCGCACCCGCTGCTTGCGGCGCTCGTCGACCAGTGCTACCTCTGCCTGTGCCGCCGCGCCGTTGACCGCCGGCTGACTGGCGCCGTCCACCGCGCTGACCCCGGTGAGGTCCGCGGTATCGGTTCCGGTGGCCGCCGCGGCCTTCGCCTGTGCCGAGTCGTCCGCGACGGAGTCGTCGCTCTCGCTGTGCCGCCTGCGTACCCGCCGCCGCGGCATGAACCGCCGCGCGGTGGTCCGGGTCTGCCCGCGGAAGCCGCCGTTCATGCCGTTGCGCAGCTGCGGCAGCAGGGACTGGGCGGCCCGCTCGGTCAGCCGGTTGATGAGCCGGTGCACGAGCCACTGGATGACGAGGGCGAGGAGCACGACGAAGGCCACCCGGAGCAGCAGGTGTACCGGTCCGGCGAGGAACTCGCTGGTAAGCGTGGCCGCCCGGCCGTCGTGGGAGACGTTCCACACCAGCCGGCACGCTAGCCCCGGGTTGCTACCGCAGCTACCGAGCAGCGTGGCGGGCGCGTGGTCCGCACCGAATACCGACAGCTGCACATGCCCAAGCACGCCGACCCTCCCCTGACCCAATTGACCCGTTTCGCTTCGCCACCTGCACGCGAGGCTACCGGGCGCTTCGGCGCGGCGCGTCGGGTATGGCGGGTCGGCGGGCCGGGTTGCACCTGGGTTGCACGTCGGGCCGCCGCCGCTGTGTCATCACGATGAGAAGCTCTACAACCACCTTGCGTTACTACGGCATTATGTGGAATTATTGAGCCGTTTGAGGTGACGGGGCTGTCATGGCGGCACCCGGCCGCGTAACCGGCAAAATGGCAATATGCGGACAAAGTAGTGCTCAGATGCTACGGGCAACTGCAGCAGCAAGGGTCAGTTGTAGCAAGATGATCGCGAGAGGGAACGATGCACCGGCAGACGACTCCGCCTCGTATGCACCCGGCCGAGCCGAAACCTGGCTCGTTCCGCGCCGCGACCGGAGAAGACGCCGACCTGTTTAACCTGGAGCACTACCCAGTGCACGCGACCTGCCGGCACTGCGACGCGCCGATCAGGGCGGAATCGTTCCTCCGCGCCTTCACGCACCAGGACTGACGAGCGGACCGGTCGCCGGCAGGCCGGTCTGCCGCGCCACGAAGGCCAGGCAGTCACCGGACTGCGCGGCCGTCAGCGACACCGCGCGCTGACCGTGGCCGACCTGCCCCTCGGCGCGCAACAGCACGGGCCTGCCCGAGGCGGTCGCGTGCTGCAGCGCGGCGCACATCTTGTAGCCGTGCAGCGGGTCAACGCGCGTGTCGTTGCCGAACACGGTGAACAGCACCGCCGGGTACTCCACGCCGTCCCGCACATGGTGGTACGGCGAGTAGCCGAGCAGCCAGCCGAGCTCTTCCGGTTTCGCGGCGGAGCCGTACTCGACGTTCCAGGTCTCGCCGATCTTGAACCGCTCGTACCGCACCATGTCAAGCAGCGGCGCCGAGCAGACCGCCGCCGCGAACAACTCGGGCCGCTGCGTGACCGCCGCCCCGACGAGCAGCCCGCCGTTCGACCCGCCCCACACCGCGAGCCGCGACCGCGACGTGATCCCCTCCGCGATCAGGTACTCGGCCGCCGCGTGGAAGTCGTCG
>DASXDG010000047.1:0-12695 GCA_036490795.1 Streptosporangiaceae bacterium | reverse complement strand
GCCCGGTGAGACTGATCGACTCGCGGACCTCGCCGGCCTGTGCCGAGACGTCGAAGCCGTTGACCCTTGCCGTCCCCGCGTCGGCCTTGAGCAGCGTGGACAGGATCTTCACCACCGTGGTCTTGCCCGCCCCGTTCGAGCCGAGCAGGGCGAAGATGCTGCCCCGCACCACCTCGAAGTCCACGCCGCGCAGCACGCGTAGTTCCTTGTATGACTTCTCCAGGCCCTGCACATGGACCACGGGCCCCGGGACCTGCCTGGTTGCTGACGGAATGCTCATGACCGTCAGCATGCGGGGTTGACGCGGCGTCAAGGTCAAGCCGGCGGGGCAGATTCGTGGCCGTGGCGGCGTACTGTGCTGCCATGGTGTTTCCCACTTCGCTCGTCGGAAGCTATCCGCAGCCGGACTGGCTGATCGACCGGGACCGGCTGGCGGGCAGGTTCCCGCCACGGGTACGGGCCTCCGAGCTGTGGCGAGTCGACCCGGCCTGGCTCGATCAGGCGCAGCGGGACGCCACGACGCTGGCGATCCGTGCCCAGGAGCAAGCGGGCCTGGACATCATCACCGACGGCGAGCAATGCCGGGAGAGCTACTCCAACCGGTTCGCGACCGCGCTGGACGGGGTGGACATCGACAACCCGGGCACCGCGCTGGACCGCAGCGGTCACCCGAACCCGGTGCCTCGCGTCACCGGCCCGGTCCGCCGCCGCCACCCGGTCGAGGCCGACGATGTCCGGTTCCTTCGCGCCAGCACCGGCCGCACGATCAAGATCACCGTGCCCGGCCCGTTCACCATGGCCCAGCAGGCACAGGACGATCACTACGGCAGCACCGAGTCGCTGGCCATGGCCTACGCCGAGGCCGTCGGGGAGGAGGTCCGCGACCTGTTCGCGGCCGGCGCGGACATCGTCCAGCTCGACGAGCCCTACCTGCAGGCCCGCCCGGACCCGGCGCGCCAGTACGGCGTCGCGGCCATCAACCGCGCGCTTCGCGACGCGCCCGGAACCACCGCGGTGCACCTGTGCTTCGGCTACGCCGCGATCATCCACGAACGTCCGTCGGGCTACTCGTTCCTGCCCGAGCTAGCCGACTGCGTTTGCGACCAGGTCTCCATCGAGACTGCTCAGTCCGGCCTGGACTGCTCGGTGCTCGCCGCGCTCGACGGGAAGACGATCATCCTCGGCGTGCTCGACCTGAACGACGCGACGGTCGAGACGCCGGAGACGGTGACCGACCGGGTCCGCCGCGCCCTTCCCTACGTGCGGGCCGAGCGGCTCGTGCTCGCGCCGGACTGCGGCATGAAGTACCTCCCGCGCGAGGCGGCATTCGGCAAGCTGACCGCGATGGCGACCGCGGCGGCTCGGCTTCGCGCCGAACTCGGCTCGTGACGCCGAACTTAGCCCGTGACGCCGAACTTAGCCCGTGACGTAGGGGACCAGGTCCGCGATCGTGTCCAGGATGAGCGGCGCGCCCGCTTGCTCGAAGTCTTCCCTGGTGCCGGTGCCGGTTAGCACCCCGGCGACCACGCCCGCGCCTGCCCGCAGGCCGGACTCGATGTCGCTGGCCGTGTCGCCGGCCACCGCGAGTTCGCTGACCGCTCCGCCGCCGAGCCGGAGCATGGCGGTCAGCGCCATGTCGGGGAACGGGCGGCCTCGGCCCACATCGGCCGGGGAAAGGGCCAGGTCGATCAGCTCCCGCCAGCCGAGCGCGTCCAAGATGGCGTCCCTGGTCACGGGGGAGAAGCCGGTCGACAGGCAGACCTGGAGGCCCGCGTCGCGCAGGTGCTTGAGTGCTTCGGCCGCACCGGGCAGCGGCCGGATCCGGCCGGCGGACACCGCCCTCGCGTAGTGTTCCTCGAACGCGGAGTTCACCCGCTGTGCGGTCGACTCGTCGCCGAAGATCTCGCGGAAAACGACGATCTTGGACTGGCCCATCGTCTGGTGGGCGACCCGCATCGCGCGCTCGTGCGCGTCGGCCGCGAGCCGCTGGTCGCCGATGGCGTTCTGGAAAGCCGCGATGACGACGCCGTCGTCCGCGACGGTTGTGCCGGCCATGTCCAGGCAGGCCACGGTGATCCGGGTCATGGGGTCATGCCGGTCATGAGAAGGTCTCCTCGGCGATAGCGGGTGAACAGGTCATGCCGCGCCCGCCCGGGCCGGTGACGAGCACCACGCCCGGCGCGACGTCCGAACGGTGATAGAGCGTGTCGCCGCCGGTCACTTCGCAGTACACCCCGGCCCAGCGGCGCTGGACCGGCGGTAGCTCCGTGCCGAGCAGGGCCTGCGCGCGGGCGCGCAGGTGGTCGTAGGCGTCCTCGTCCACGTCGAACGTGAACGGCTCGTCGTACTCGTGCGTGTCGCCGATGGTCAGCCCGCCGTCGGCGCGCTGTACCAGCAGCAGTTGCGCCCTGGCCTGCGCGGCGGCCGCGTCCTGCGGGGGCAGGCCGGTGCGGGCGGGAAGGTCGTAGGCGGGGTAGTAGCGCAGTGAGTCGCCGTCGGCGAGCGAGGTGGTGAGCCGCCGCGGGAACGGGCGGGTCTGCATCATCTGCAGCCGGACCCGCCGTACCGGGGGAGCGGGGAAGCCGGCCAGGTGTGGGCCCACCACGCCGGTCAGCGTCGCGCCGGTGCACAGCACGACCAGGTCTGCGGGGTGCCATTCGCCGGTGTGGTCGCGCACCGAGTTCGGTGCGATCTCGGCCACCTCGCGGCCGGGCAGCCAGGTGTACCCGCCGTTCCCGCTCAGATACGCGCGCAACGCCGGCTGGGCGAGCCGCGGCTCGACGATCGCGTCGTTCTTGCACCACAGGCCGCCGGTGAAATCGCCGCGCAGCGCCGGGTTGACGTCGCGGACCTGTGCGGCGTCCAGCAGTTCGAAGCCGCGACGGTCCGCGTCCGGCAGCGCCGCCGCCTCTTTCAGCACGCTCAGCTCGACGTCATCGGCGGCGAGCGTCATCGAGCCGTCCGGCCGGAATCCCGTCCCCGGCACCTGCTCGCCGATCTCGCCCCACAGTTCGCGTGCCCGGACCGCGAGGTCGAGTTCGGCGCCGCGGCGCCGGCCGCTGACCCAGACCAGTCCGAAGTTCCGCACGCTGGCACCGCGGGCCTCTCGCTCGCGTTCCAGCTGCACGACCTCGAACCCGCGCTTGCGAGCGGCGAACGCGTGCATGGTACCGAGCACGCCGCCGCCGACGACGACCACCCGCCCCGAGAAGCTCATATCGGCCATATTAACCCAAACTTTCCCCAACATGTATAGCCAAGTTGGTGAACATCCGTGATCGTGGTCATGGAGTCCGGAAGGCCGGAGCGTACGGTCCGCGATCATGAACCGCGGGCCGGACCGGGGAAGGGGTGGATGACCACAGTGGCGGCAATGA
The DNA here is from genome assembly GCA_036490795.1 of Streptosporangiaceae bacterium. GTDB lineage: Bacteria > Actinomycetota > Actinomycetes > Streptosporangiales > Streptosporangiaceae > JAFARZ01. The sequence goes on along the minus strand of DASXDG010000047.1, from coordinate 9,318 downwards.
ACAGTGTTACGGGAGAGCTCGCATCGTCCGGTGCCGAGCGGGAAGCGGCCGGCGTCGTCGCGCGGGCTGCGGCGGACGGCGGGCTGGAGCTGGCGGTCGGGCCGCGTGTGCTGCGGTATCCCGCCATCTGGCTGCGGGACAACTGCCCGTGCGCGGACTGCGCGGACCCGCTGAGCGGGCAGAAGCTGCACGACATCACCGACATCGCGCCGGGCGCGGTGGTCGCCGCCGTTCGCCTATCGCACGATGGCGGGTCACACGATAACAGCAAGAAGCGCCTGGCGCTGACGTTCGGGCCGGATGGTCACGTGGGCGAGTTCCATCTGGGCTGGCTGCTGGACAATACGCTCGGCGGGCGCCCAGCCGAGGACGACGAGCAGCGACTGTGGGACGGGCCCGGTGACCTGGACCCGGTACGCGGCGACTGGGCGAGTTACCTGGCCGAGCCCAGGCAGCGGGAACGAGTGCTCGGCGCGGTAGTCAGGGACGGGTTCGCGCTGCTCACGGGTGTTCCGGCCGAGGACGGCACGGTGCTTGCCGTCGCGGCGAGCTTCGGGTACGTGCGCGAAACCAACTACGGGCGGCTGTTCGACGTGCGGATCGAGCCGGCGCCGGGGAACCTGGCGTTCACCAGCCGGGAGATCCTCCCGCACACCGACAACCCGTACCGGGACCCGGTGCCGACGCTGCAGCCGCTGCACTGCCTGCGCGTCGCGGACGAGGGCGGCGACACCGGTCTGGTGGACGGGTTCGCGGCGGCACGGGCGCTTCAGGCCGAGGATCTGGTCGCGTACAAGACCATAACAAGCACTCCGGTCAGTTTTGAGTACGCGGATAAGGCGGCGGTGCTGCGGACCCGCCAGCCGCTCATCCAGCTCGGCCCGGGCGGCCGGGTGCGGGGCGTCCGCTTCAACAACCGGTCGATCCGCGCGGTCCGGCTCCCGTACCAGCAGACCACCCAGTTCTACGCGGCGTACCGGACGTGGGCGGACCTGCTCGCCCGCCCCGAACGCCGCCTGAATACGCGGCTGGCACCCGGCGACTGCCTGATCTTCGACAACACCCGGATCCTGCACGCCCGGACCGCCTTCAGCGTGACCGGAAGCCGGCACCTGCAGGGCTGCTACGCGGACCTGGACGGCCTGCGCAGCACCCTGGCGACGACCACGCTGGAAACGACCACGCTGGAAACGACAAGGGGGCAGGACCAGTGATCGACGAACTGACCGGGCTGTTCGCGGGACCGGGCGCGGGGGAGTACCTCGGCGAACCGGTCACGATCGGGGTGCACATGCGCCAGGCGGGCGCGCTCGCCGCGGCGGCGGGCGCGCCGGACGCGCTGATCGCCGCGGCGCTGCTGCACGACGTCGGGCACCTGCGCGACCCATGCGGAGGGCCTGCGCTAGATGGCACAGTCGACGAACGGCACGGCGACAAGGGCGCGGACTGGCTCGGCCAGTGGTTCGGGCCGGGCGTCACCGAGCCGGTCCGGCTGCACGTGGCGGCCAAGCGCTACCTGTGCGCGACCGAGCCCGGCTATTACGCCATGCTGTCCGGTGAATCAAAACGAACCCTGGAACTCCAGGGCGGCCCGATGGACGAGGCGGCCGCCGAACGGTTCCACGACAACCCGTACGCCACGGACGCGGTAGCCGTGCGGCGCTGGGACGACGAGGCTAAGGAACCCTCGGTGACGCCGCCGGAGTTCGGCTACTTCGCGCCGCTGCTTGCCCGCCTGCTGACGACTGAGCCGGCGACGACTGAGCCGGTGACGACTGAGCCGGTGACGGGCCAGTCGAACGGGGACGCCGGGACAGGGCGTTGACCGCCACCGAGTTATGCACGCCGAACGCCACCGCGCTGCCCAGGTAGCGGTCATCTGACCACTCCAGCGGAACGCCGGCCAGGTCCGTCGTGTGCCGGCGTTCCCGCAGCAGCGGGACGCGCGGGCTGACCTCGAGCAGGCGCCCGTCCTCGGCGGAGGCGGGAATCGCGTCGATCACGTGCTCGGCGTCGGCGAACACGATGCCGTCTTCCTCGAGGCGCTCGGTGACCGAACCATGCTCCAGGTCCATGTTGGCCAGCAGCGCGCCGACCCGGTCGGGGAACGCGCCGCGTTCGATCATCACCGGGCGGCCGGACAGCAACCGCACCCTGGTCAGGTGGTAAATGAGGCTGTCCTGCGGCAACGCGAGGCGTTCGGCCTCTACCTCGGACGCGGGACGGCGGACCAGGCTGACCACCCGGCCGCCCGGCACCTCGCCCATCGCCCTGGCCCACCGGGAGAACGAGAGCAGTTCACCGAAGCTCTGCACCCGCGCGGCACCGATCACGACCCGGCGGGCGCCCCTGCGGGACGCGATCACGCCATCGGCGCGCAGCGCGGCGAACGCCTGCCTGATCGTGCCGCGGGACACCGAATACCGCTCGGCCAGTTCGCTTTCCGAAGGCAGCCGGGTGCCTGCCGCGTACGCGCCCTGGGCGATGGCGACCTTGATGTCGTCGGCCACCTTGCGGTAGAGCGCGAGCTCGCCCCGGTCAACTGCCATGACAACAGAGCGTATCGGGCAATTGGCTCTGCTCGCTGCATCTGACGTCAATGAATGCCCACTCTGCGGGCTACCCGCGACCATTCGTCGGCGAGAAAGCCGGCCGTTCGGTGGATGCCGATGCCGGCGTGCGGGCGATGCGGCGGCTGGGCGACCGGGGCGACGCTGGTCCCATGACAACGACAAGCACGCTCCCCGCCACCGGCACCTACACCCTCGACCCGGAACGGACCGCGATCCGCTGCGACTGCAAGGCCATGTTCGGCGCGTTCACCGTCCATGGCACCCTCCAGCTGAGCCAGGGCCAGGTCAGCATCGACGCCGACCCGGCCCGCAGCTCGGTCCGCGCGGTGATCGACGCGCAGAGCTACTCCTCCGGTAATCCCATGCGTGACCACGACGTGCGTTCGGCCACCTTGCTGGACACCCGTACCTACCCGGAGATCTCCTTCGCCGGCTCCTCGGCGCGCCCCGACGGTGACGGCTGGGTGGTGGACGGGTCAGTCACCGCGCACGGGGTGACCCAGCCGGTCGCGCTTCGTCTGCGTGAGGCGCGGCAGGAGGGCGGGCTGATCCGGTTCCGCGCCACCGCCACGCTGGACCGCACCGCGTTCGGCATCACCAAGAAGAAGGGCATGGTCGGACGCGCCGTCACCGTGGTGATCGATGCCGTCGCCGGTCCCGCGTGAGCCATCGCGACGATCCGGTGACGGGGTCGATGACGGGGCCGACGGCAGGAACGCGATGGTGAGCACGGCGCCGACGGCCAGCACCGCGATGGTGACCATCGCCGCCAGCGCCATGCCGTGCGCGTACGCGTGGCCGGCCGTCGCGATCAGCGGCCGGTTACCCGTCGCGTACGCGCCAGCCACGCTTCCCCGTGCCGCCGCGGGCGCGGTGGCGGGCAGGCCGTGCCGGTAGCCGCTGGCCAGAACGCTGCCCAGGACGGCCGGAGACAGCGCCACCGCGATCTGCTGCAGCGCCCGGCTCAGCGCGCTGCCCGCTCCGGTCTGGGCCGGCGGCAGCGTGGCCAGTACCGAGTCGGCGGCCAGCGGCAGGGCGAGCCCCAGCCCGAGCCCGAACACCGCGAGCGCCAGCGCGACCACCCAGTACCCGGTGCCGTCGCCAGCTCTGGTGAGCACGCCGAGGCCGGCGCAGCAGATCGCCATGCCGGCCGCGATTGTCCACCCGATGTTCAGCCGGGCGGCCAGGTTGTTGATCACCGCGGCGCTGACCAGCAGCGCGCCGATCATCGGCAGCAGTTCGGCGCCGGTCCGCTGGGCGTCAGCGCCGTGCACGATCTGCAGGTACGGGGTGAGCGTGAACAGCGTGCCGCTCATCGCGAAGCTCACCACGGCGAACGCGGCCGATCCCCAGCCGAACGCGCGGTGGGTGAGCAGCCGCAGATCGATCAGCGGGTCCTTCGCGCGCCGCAGCCAGAGCGTACAGGCCGCGAGCAGCACCAGACCGCCGGCCAGCGCCGCGATCACCCGTGCGGACCAGCCGTCCTCCGGCTGATCGATGACCGCGTAGATGACCGCGGTCAGCCCGGCCGCGGACAGCAGGGCGCCAGGCCAGTCCAGCCTGGGCGAGGCCGGTGCCTTGCTCTCCGGCAGGAAGCACGCCACGCCGATCAGGCTGACCGCGACCACCGGCCCGTTGATGAGGAACACCGAACCCCAGGCGAAATGCGTCAGCATCCACCCGGCCAGCAGCGGGCCGAGCGGCAAGCCGAGCATCGCGCACATCGTGATCACCGCGACCGCGCGGCGCCGGTCCGCGTCGGCGGGGAACAGCACCGGCAGCACCGACATGGTCAGCGGCATGATGATCGCCGCGCCGGCCCCCATCACCGCCCGCATCGCGATCAGCTCCCCGGTCGTATGCACCTGGCTGGTGACGACGGAGGCGACGCCGAACAGCAGCAGGCCCGCGAGCAGCGTCTTGCGGCGGCCGAGACGATCGCCTAGCTTCCCGGCCGGGAGCAGCAGCGCCGCCATGGCCAGGGTGTACGAGTCGGTGATCCATTGCAGCTGACTGGTGGTGGCGCCGAGCTTCGCCGAGAGCGTGGGCAGCGCCGTGGTCAGCACATAGCTGTCCAGCCCGACGACGAGGAAGCTGAGCGAGAGGGCGACGAGCGCCCACCATCTTTTAGACTGGGCCATTGATCGGCTCCTTTGCGTGAGTACGGTCGTGATCCCCGGTCCGGGTCGTGTCTTGGCGGACTCCCGGTCCGGGGATTCTGCGTGGGTTAGCCGTAAGCACTGCTTTATTGATAGGTACTGCCTTATTGATAGGCACTGCTTTATTGATAGGCACTGCCGAGTTGGGCGCGTTGCACGGAGACGATCGCGGTGAACAGGCCGGTCACCGCGTCCGCGAGCGCGGCGACCGCGGTCGCCGGCGGCGCCCCGTCTGCCTCCAGCGTCCGGTGCAGGACGTCGTGGAGCAGGTCGGCTCGTGCCGTCACCGAGAGCTCTCCGGTCTCGGCGAAGAAACCGCGCATGACGCTGCCGAGCACGTAGCCGGCCGAGGACGGGGTCAGCCCGGGCCGGAGCAGCCCTTGCTCGGCCAGCAGTTCCAGGTAGTTCTCGTTGCCTGAGAGTTCCTTCTGCGCGTCGGCGACCGCGCTGTCCCTGGCCAGGCTGCCTAGTATCTCGGCGTCGGACAGCAGCAGCGCGAGCACCAGCGGTCGCTCGCTCGCGGCGAGGAAGATCGCGCGCATCAGCCGGCTGGGCAGCGCGAGCCCCGGATCGTCGGCCAGGTCGGCCAGGAGCTGTTCGAGCATCCGCATGGCTTCGCGCTGGAGCACCGCCCAGAACAGCGCCTCGCGGGTGCGCCAGTGCAGGTACACGGTGCCTTTGCCGATGTCGGCCCCGGTCGCGACATCGTCGATCGTCACCCGCTTGTACCCGTGCCTGACCAGTAGTTCCGCTGTGACGTCAAGGATCCGGTGCGCCCTCGCCGCCCGCGTGGCATCGTTCATGAAGCCATCGTATGACCAAATTTCAAAATTAGTCAATTAGTCACAACGACAGTGGTGCTCGCCCCGGACCCGGGTTAGGTGAAGACACTATTCACCTGCGGTAATGTGATGGCCACTAAATGTAACCGAGAGTCATCGGGGGCGCGCGTGAGCAGAAACCGGCAGGTGTGGGCTGCCGTGGCGGCCATTGCCGCCGCGGGAATCGCGGGCGCGGTGACCGGGGCCCTGACGAGCGCGCCTCCGGCCGTTACCGCGATGACCGCGCGCACGTCGTTCGTCAGGCAGACGGCTCCGGTGCGGCGCATTCAGGTGGCGATCACCGGTCCCAGCATGGTCTGGCGGCTCACCAAGACCGCCAACCACTCGGTCGTCGCGCCAGGAGAGCAGATCACCTACACGATCACCCTCCAGCAGTTGCAGTCCCCGTTCTCGGTCGCCGCGAGAATGTGCCTGGACAGCACGAACCGGCCCGACTGCGAAACGGCCAACACCATCTTGCTCGCGCAGCCGGTGATCGTGGACGACCTGTCCGGCGTCACCGGGCACGCGGTCTACGATCACGACGCCGAGGGCGCGCCCGGCACCATCGTGCAGGTCAAGGACCGGGCCGGAAGCACGGTCGTCTCGGCCGAACCCGATACCGCGCTGGCGGACGTGACCCGGCTGCGGTTCACGTTCTCGGTCAGGGTCAAGCACCACACCAAGCCGGGCACCACGATCCGCAACACCGCCTATGTCAGCGTGCACACCGGCTATGTGCCAGCTCCTGGGCCGCTGACCAACTGCTCGCTGAGCGCGGTGTTCACCCACGGCGCTGTCTCCCCGTCCTGTACGGCGGTCTCGGTGATACCGCCCGCCAAGGGCGGTGCGCAGACCGGATTCGGCGGCATGGCCGGTCACGTCGGTAACCTCGGCCGGCACTGACATGCTCGGCCTGGTCATGGCCGGCGCGCTCGCGCTGTCTCCGGCGGGCCATCACGCTCACCATTCGCACTGGACGGTGCGGATACCGGCGATCCGGGTGGACGCGCGGATCGTTCCGACGGGCATCAACAGGGACGGAACGGTCGCGGTGCCGTCGCTGGCCGACGTGCAGGACGTGGGCTGGTACAAGTACGGGGCCGTGCCCGGCGCGGCCGGGCCCGCGGTGCTGCTCGGGCACGTGGACACCTACGCCGGACAGGCCGTGTTCTACCGGCTCTACCTGCTCAAGCGCGGCGACAATGTGTACGTGCGGGCCAGACGGCGGACCACCGCGTTCACCGTCGCGTCGCTGCGGCAAGTGAGCAAGCACGACTTCCCCGCGGCCGTGTACCGGCCCGGCGGGCCGCCGCTGCTCTACTTGGTGACCTGCGCTGGTGCGTTCGACTACGCCACCCGGCACTATGAAGACAACATCATCGTCACCGCGCGGCTCAGGGAGCATCATGTTCGACATCTCACCGACAACTCTCGCCGACGTGCTCGGCCGCGACCAGGTGATGGACATCGGCATCAGGCCACTGTGGACTCCGTCCGGCCGCATCGCCGGGCCGGCCTTCACCGTGCTCTGCCCGCCCGGGGACAACCTCATGCTGCACGCCGCGATCTACCGGGCCGAGCCCGGCTCGGTCATCGTGGTCCAGGCGAGCGACACCGACTACGCGATGGCGGGCGGCAACGTGTGCGCGGTCGCGCAGCGGCGGGGGATCAGCGGGTTCGTGATCGACGGGGTGATCCGCGACCTGGCCGAAGTACGCGAGATGGGCTTCCCGGTCTTCGCCAGGGGCGTCATCCCCGTTCCAGGCGTGAAGGGATCCGTCCTGCCGCTCGGCGAGCCGGTGCGGTGCGGCGGGGTCACCGTGCGGGCGGGCGACCTGGTCGTCGCCGATGAGGAAGGCGTGGTCGTCGTGCCCGCCGCCCGCCAGGATCAGGTGCTCCGCGACGCACGAGCAAAGGACGCCAAAGAGGCGAGCCAGACCCTCGACGAATGGGAAGCCGATCACCGCGCCCGCGTCGACGCCATCTTGCGCGACAAAGGCTTCACGGGGTAGCTGCTAACTACCGTGGTCAGTGAGGTTGATGTGATTCGGGCTGGGAGTGCAGGCCGCGGCATCGGCGGCCCATGCGTGGGCTCGGGGCGATCAACACGGTAAATGATTCCAACGCGGTAAATAACCATGCTCACAGCAGAGTTATCTACCGCGTTGGATAAATGTTCCGCGTTGTCCGGCCGCCCCGAGTCGCGGGTGAGCCGTCAGCGTCCGGGCGGTACCGGCGCGGCGAGGCGGTGCAAAGCGGGGAGTTGCGGCGGTGCGGCGGCGCCGGGCAGGCGGGCAGGCCGGCAGGCGGGCGGTGCGGCGGGCTAGCGGCCGGACCAGTCGGCTAGGACCTTGCCGGCGGGGGCGTAGACGTAACCGCCGGTGCCCTTGGCGGCATGCGGGTCGCGGGAGATGGTGGAGTAGTCGATGCTGAACTGGTAGATGGCACCGGGCTTGACGTGGTGCCACTGCGGGTTCGGCCGCTGGAGGATGCCGCGGTCGGTGAACGAGCCGTCCTTGTAGATGAACTGCGCCGTGTTCACCGTGAAGCCCTGGTAACCGCCGATGATGACCCAGGCCAGGACCTCGCCGCCGGTTTCGTCGCCCTGGGTGTCGATCGTCGCGATGCGGGTGCCGCCCGCGGTGGTGAAGTAGGACAGCTGGCTGAGGCTGGTGCTGTCGGTCTGCCCGAGCGTGGCCCGCGGCGCTGCCTTCCCGGTCACCGCGTACAGCCGCGCCGTGCTCACATCGAACTGGCAGCCCGAGATGTTGATTCCGTCGATCGTGCCGCCGCTGTGGTACACGGCCTCGCACACGTGGAGGCGGTTGGCGAACCAGGCGCGGTCCCGCGCGTTGATGGAATTGCGCCCGGCAGTGCCCGACCGGTTGAACTTCGCCAGTTGCGCGGCGTCGATCTTCGCGTCGATGTTCTCGGTCTGGGTGTCGAAGCAGAACTCGATGCCGAGCGTGGTCTGCTTCTTCGCGCAGTTGCCCGGGTTCTTGGCCGCCCGGGCCGCGTGCCCAGGGTCGAACAGCTCGACGATCGGCACGAACTTGACCGAGCCCACCTGGGTGGCAGCGGCACTGGCGGAGGCTGTCGCTGTGCCGGTGGCCACGCTGGCGAGCAGCAGCATGCTGGCGAGCGGTGTGGCCAGGGCAGCGATCACAATTCGCGGCGTCACGGTGCCGATCGTAGCGGTGACTGAGAGGAAGAACCACTGTTTGTTATGACAAAGTTCTGCTCATGATCATCCGGCTGGGATGTGCGGCAGCGGTGCTGCTCGCCGGGGCGCTGGTGCCAGTGCCGGCGGTACAGTGCCGGCGGTGCAGTGCCGGCGGCGTCACCGTCGCCCGCGAGCTCGAATCTTAAGGTCGGCTCGCAGACGCTGAACAAATGCGGGAACGACACGTACTGCGGCACACTGCGAGTGCCGCTGGACTGGCAGCTCCCGGGCAGCCCGGACATCTCCGTGTGTTACCAGTGGTACCCGGCGACCGGCTCAGGGCCGGCCGAGGGCACCGTCATGCCGGTCGAGGGCGGCCCCGGCTACCCGTCGATCGGGTCGGTCGCGCCGGATGGGTATGCGGCCATGTACGGGCCGCTGCTCAAGCACGACAACATGCTCGCGATCGACCTGCGCGGTACAGGTTGCTCAACAGTGATCAACTGCCCGGCACTGCAGAACTACACCGGTGCTACCGGCACGCTCGCGTTACTCCTCGCGGCTGGCGTACGACGAGCTGTACTTCGGGCAGCCGGCGG
>DASXDG010000046.1:0-4842 GCA_036490795.1 Streptosporangiaceae bacterium | reverse complement strand
AGGAAAATCAGCGCCGCGTGGGTGATCTCCCTCTCCGCGGTCTCCAGTTCCCCGGCAGCGCTCAGGCCGAGCTTGTTGCGCGGCACTCCCGTCACTGGGTCGGCGTGCGGGTCCTCGGGCATCTACGGCCGCCGGTACCGGGAAACGGTCCTGCGGTACAGCTCAGCGCCGCTTATCTCCCCGTCCACGTACCGCGACACCTCACGGTCATGCTCAGGGCTGAAGGCTCCCGGCAGTTCCACCTGCACCGACTGTGCGGCGGAAAGGGCTTCATCCAGGCGGGCACGCTGACGCGCCAGCGCCTCATACCGCTCGTACGCTTCATACGGTATGAGGATCGCCTCGGGCTTGCGGTGCGACCCGAAGGCAACAGGCTCGGCCGCCGCGCCCTCACGCCGGAACCGGGCAATGATGCCCGACAGCCGCGCCCTCACCTCCGACAGCGGGTGCACCTGGATCACTTCAGGACCAGCCATACTAATAGTGTACCAAAACTTGTACAAATTTCCGGGACCGGCAGGCAGCGCGCGAAGTCGTTCGTGGTAATCGATTTTGATCTCCTAGCAGAGGAACGTGCTTGGCGAGCCGCTGTAGGAGACATAAAGGTGATCCCGCGCACGGGTCAGCGCGACGAAGAGCAGGCACCGTTCGCGTTGCAGGTCCTGCGCGTGCGCGACCGGGCCACGGCATCACCGTCGCTTACCCGACCTTCCGCACCTATATCGTTAGCCACTGCACGGCCAGCCGCCGGGAAGCCGGCCCGGACAGCAGAGTCAGGCTGGACGCGTGCATCACGATGACCACCGGACGTCGCCGCCTCGCGAGGTGCGCGCCGGCACGGAAGGGGCCGATCCCGACGAGCACAATGAACACAAAGGGCACGACGGCCAGGTCTTACTCGCCATCGTGGCGGCTGGTCTCGGTTATCGTGCTTCGCCTCCTCGTCCACACGCTGCTCAGGAACAAATGGGATGGTCGGGAGAACGTCCCCAGGACGGGCGGTGTGATCCTCGCGGTAAACCACCTGTCCTATCTTGACTGGGCACCCGACGGCGTGTTCCTCCACGCCTGCGGCCGCTATCCGGTGTTCATGATCAAGGCGTCGGCGTTCGAGTTGAAGGGCATCGGCGGGTTTCTGCGCAAGGCGGGGCAACTGCCAGTGCACCGCGGCAGTCGGGATGCCGGACTGGTGCTCAGCGAAGCAGAAAAGCGGCTGGCCGAAGGTGCGGCCGTGGTCTTCTACCCAGAAGGGACCACAACCCGCGACCGCGCCTGGTGGCCAATGGCCGCCAGGACCGGTGTCGCCCGGCTTGCCCTGGCCACGAACGTGCCGGTGATCCCGGTCGCGCACTGGGGCACCCAGGACATCGTCCCCTTCGGCGGGAAGATACCAAGGCTGTTCCCGCGCAAGACCGTGCACGTAGTGGCCGGCCGCCCAGTGGACCTGTCGCGATGGGCCGCGCAGCAGGACTCCGCGAAGGCGCTGCACGCGGCCACCGACGCGATCATGGCACAGGTCACGGAGCTGGTCGGTCAGCTGCGCGGGGAGACCCCGCCACCCGTCCCGTACGACCCGACGAACCCAGCTACCGCCGGGCCGGAATCAATGACAAGACCACTCCCGGAAACCCCGCCGGGCTAACTAATTGGTCGACCGCCGACCCGCCGTCTGCCAGCAGAGACACCCCGGTCCGTTCGGGGTAATCGATTTTGATCTTCTAGCGGAGGAACGTGCTCGGCGCGCCGCTGTAGGAGACATACAGGTGATCCCGCGCACGGGTCAGCGCGACGAACAGCAGGCACCGCTCGCGCTGCAGGTCCTGCGCGTGGGCGACCGGGTCCTCGGCCGCGTCGGTCAGCGCCGAAGGCGCGGGCACGACTCCGTCCGACACCCCGATGACGGCGACCGCCTGGAACTCCAGGCCCTTCATGCTGTGCATGGTGCCGACGCGGACGGAGTCCCTGCTCGACTTGGCGGACAGCGAGACGGTGCGCATGCCAGCCGCGCCAAGCGCCGCCGCGGCCTCCTTCACCAGCCAGTTCGAACGGGCGGCGACGCCGATCGCGTGCGGCTCGATGCCCTGCTCGCGCCAGGCGGTCACGTGCCGCACCAGCGCCTCGTACTCGGCCTCGCGGGTTCGCGCCGCGACGACCTTCGGCCGGCGGCCGTGCAGCGGGGAACGGTAACCGGTGAGCGTGTCCGCCTCGTCGTCCAGGCCGGTCACGCTGGCCTTACCGAGCGCGGGGACGGCGAGCGCGAGGATCTCCTGGGTGGTGCGGTAGTTGACCGTGAGGCGCTTGCTGCGTCCCCGGACGTTGACGCCGACCCGTGCCAGTGAGACGTGGTTGTCGTAGATCCGCTGGTGCGCGTCGCCGACGATGAACATGTCGTCGGCCCGGGCGGGCACGATAGCGCGCAGCAGCCGCCACTGCGCGGGGTGCAGGTCCTGCGCCTCGTCGATGATCACGTGCCGGTAAGGCAGCTTCACCGTGCCGTCCAGAAGGGCGCGCGCTGCCTCGTTGGTCAGCTGCGTGAACGTGTCCCGGCCGCGCGCGCGCAGCTGGGCCTCGACCCAGTGGGTGAGCGCCCACACCTGGCGGCGCTGCGCCTTGCCGAGCGGCGTGCCCTGCCCAGCGCGCGACGCGGTCAGGTACTCCTGCTCGGTGCGCAGGTCCTGGGCGAGGATCACTTGCTCCCACTCACGGTTCAGGAACGAGGGCACGTACGCCAGCCCCGCCTCCTACACCGCCGCCGCCCACAGGTCGTCGAGCTCCTTGCCCATGATGACCACGGGCTTAGCGCCGCGCGCGTGCTCTACCACGCGGTGCGCGAGGCTGTCTACATGCCGGATCTCGACCTGACGGCGGAGCTCTTCGTCATCGACGAGCAGCTCGAACTGCGACAGCAGGGACTCTGCGAGATTCCGGGTAAAAGTAGTCAGCAGAACGGAGGCGGCTGACTCACCAAGGAACAGTTGCTCGGTGGCCCGCCGGGCGAGGTAGGAGGCCCGGTGGAGCGCGGTCACCGTCTTCCCGGTTCCCGCTCCCCCGGTCACCTGCGCCGGGCCCGCGTAGCGCGGCGCGTAAGCGATCTCGCGCTGCGCCGGGTGCAGGAAGATCCGCCAGGCCGCGAACGGGTGCTCGAGGATCTTGTCGAGTTCGTCGTTGCCTTGCACGAAGACCACGCGGCCGGGCGTCCGCTCCATCGCCTGGACGAGGTTGCCGGAGTCGAACTGCTCATCCTGAGGGGTGCCGCTCGCGGTGTACTGCGCGACCTCGGCCCAGACCTCCTCGACGGGCAGGCCGCCCGCCAGCAGGTAGAGCGCGTTGTACTGGGCCTCCGGGATCATGCGCTGCATCGCGTCCAGGTGCGCGTCCGAGGTGAGCAGCCGGGCGATCGTCCTCGTGTTCTCGTCGATGCCGAGGCGGGCGAGGTCGGCGTCACTGACGTGCGCGAGCAGGCGGGCATCGGTGGCCTGGGCGGCTTGCTCAAGGGCCGGCTGGATCTTCTCAAGAGCGGCCTCATCGCGGATTTCGACCACGCCGAGTGCCTCGTTGACCGTGAACCGGTGGCTGGCCGCGTACTCGATCGCCCTGTCGTGCTGCATGACCCGCAGGAGGCTGTAGATGTCCCCCGTCTCCGGCGCGAGTACGACGCCCCGCCAGAACTGGTCGACCCGGATCGTCCGGATCCGGTCGTCCTTGCAGCGGGTGAGCTTCTCCAGGTGCAGCCCGGCGTGGACGTGCTCGGCAAACTTGTCGATGGCCAGCTTGACGCTGTGCTGCACCGGCTTAGGCAGCTTAGAGTAGTCGTCGAGGAAGTCCCTGTCGATCGCGAGCCTCGCCACCCTCAGCACTCCTGCCTGGTTCCCCGACCGTCACTACTAGCTGCCAATGGTAACGGTTTGCACCCTTTGCCGGTTCAGTTGATCTCCCGGCTGCTGCGTCATTTGGGACACCGACTCTGCGTCAGCTAGGCCAGTCCGGCCGGCAGCCGTCGACTTCACTAGCTATATGCAGGAATACCGATTTAGCCAGGCAGAACCTACCCTGTGGCCCGAATCTCCGGGAAGGGGACATGTGCTTGCCGATGCCCGGGCATTCGACCCCGCGGTGGCCATCTCCGATGTCATCGCGGTCACCGGGGACACGCGGCGGCTCACCTACATCTCCGCCGGACTGCTGGCCGCCGTCCTCATGGGCGCGGCTACCGTGGGGGCGGCCCTGCTCGTCCGCGGGCGGCCGCTGGCCATGGGATCTCTGGGACTACTCATGCCGGTACTCGTGAGCTGGCTGGTAACGGCAGCACTGGTGCTGTTCTCCGAAGGACCGGTCACAAGCGCATTCGCCGAGCTCCGCCGTGCGACCGGAGCACCGGTCGACCCCTCCGCGCCATGGGTCCCGCTCGGCGTAGCGCCGCTGGCCGATCCCGAGGTGACCTGGGATTGCGTAGTACCGCTGATCGCGGCCACGAGACGCCAGCACGCGCGGGCGCGCCTCGCCCTGTCCGCGGCGGTCCTCACGACCGCGGCATTCCTGCTATGGATGATGCTCTCGCTGGCGGTGGCCGCGCTGACGGGATAACAGGTGAATCAATTGGCGCTTACCGGGATAATGTTCATCGTGCGCAGATCTGACTTCTGGGGGCTGCTCGCTGAGGGAGACCGTGCGGATCTCATCTCGGCTGCGAGAGCCCGGGTATTCCGGCCCGGCGGAGTACTGTGCATGCAGGGCGATCCGTCAACGCATCTTTTTATCCTGCAGTCAGGCTGGGTAAAGATCATTACTGTCACTCGCGAGGGCAAAGAGGTACTAGAGGCACTGCGTCGCGACGGAGAGGTC
>DASXDG010000045.1:0-31566 GCA_036490795.1 Streptosporangiaceae bacterium | reverse complement strand
AGCGGTCCCCCGCTGGACCACAAACGTGCGCCCCCCGGAACACCGCCGTTGCCGCCCAGTCCAGGCGGAGCGGGCACCGGCTCGAATCCTGGCGGTGGCCCGCCCGGCACCGCACCGCGACCGGGCACAAAACCCCGATCGCCCTGCACCCCGTCGGGTGCTCCGTCGCCGAAACCCTCCGGGGAGAGTACGGGCATGACGCGCGGTTCGGTGATCGGCGCGACGGCGAACGCGCCGGCCGCAGTGATCCGGGCAACAGGAGCCGCCGCAACAGGAGCCGCCGCAACGGGAGCCGGGGCGGCGGACGACGAAGGTACTGGATCTGCGGCTTCGTCGACGTGCCGGCGCCAGGGGCGCAGGCTCGGCATGGTGACCGGCAGCAACAGCAGGACAGCGGCGACTGTCGCCACGGCCAGGATCCACAGGTGGGTCCTGACCAGCGACAACGCGACAACGGTGGCGGACAGCAGCGCCGCCCACAGCCACATGATGAGCACGCTCTGCCGGTACGAATGGCCGACGTTGATCAGCCGGTGATGCAGGTGCTCACGATCGGCGCCCATCAGCGGCGTGCCGCGACGGGTCCGCCGGATCACGGCGAGCATCAGGTCCGTGTACGGGATGAGGAAAATCGCGGCGGGCACCAGCAGCGGCAGGACGGTACCGAACCGGTTGATCGTGTGGTGCTGCGCGTAGTTGACCAGGACCGCGTCGTCGATCGACCCGGTGCTCGAGATCGGCCCGTAGGCGAGCAGCAGGCCGAGCAGCATCGCACCGGTATCTCCCATGAAGATCCGGGCCGGATAGAAATTATGCGGCAGGAAGCCGATGCACATGCCCGCCAGCACGGCTGAGGAGACGGCCGGCAACGATTCCGACGGCAGGTCGATGGTCTTGACCAGCCAATACGAGTAGACCAGGAAGCCGAGCGCGGTGACGGCCACGATGCCAGCGGCCAGGCCATCCATGCCGTCGATGAAGTTGATCGCGTTGATCGTGACCACGACGAGCAAGATGGTGAGCGTCACGCTCAGATCCGGCTGCAAGATCAGTTCGTGCCCGTCGGGCTCGGGGAACCACGGCAGTGCCAGGCCGCTCCACCACAAGATGCCGGCCGCCGCGACCTGCCCGGCCAGCTTGCTGATCGCGCTGAGCCCCCACCGGTCGTCGATGAACCCGATCACGACGATGAGGCCGCCCGCCAGGAGCAAACCGCTTTGCGTCTTCGATCCGGCCGCCCGGAAGGGATCCTGCAGGTTGGTCAGCCTGCTGGCGACCAGCAGCCCGGCGATCAGGCCGCCGAACATGGCCAGGCCGCCCAGCCGCGGCGTGGGCTCCGTGTGCATGTCGCGAGGTCGCAGCGGCGGCACGGCGCCAACGGCGATGGCAAACCGGCGCACGAGCGGCACCAGCAGATAGGTCACCGCCGCTGTGACGAGCAACACCAGGGCGTACTCGCGCATGCCGCCTCAGAAAACTCGGATCTGGCGGGCCCGGATCGGGAAGATGTTCATCAGACCAACCCTACGACACCGGCTCGCCTGAAGATGGCGGCTCGTCGGTCTCGGCGGCATCCGAAACATCCAGCGGATGCGGGAGGGCCGGCTTCTCCTGCGGATCCGGCGCCAGATAGGGCACCCCGTCGGTGATGACCGAGGAGACCTTTCGCAGCCGGTCCACCGAGATGGCCCCTTCGCGCAGCACGCGGGGAATCGTCCCGGTCAGGTCGAGGATGGTCGACGGCACATTGTCGTGACACGGCCCGCCGTCCAGATAGACGGAAACCACCTCACCGAGCTGTCGCTGAGCCTCCGCTGCCGTCGTCGCCGGCGGCTGCCCGTGCCGGTTGGCGCTGGACACGGCCATCGGACCGGTCTGCTTCAGCACTTCGAGCGAGGTCGGGTCCAGCGGCATCCGCAACGCCACGGTGCCCTTGGTCTCGCCTATGTCCCACAGCAGCGTCGGCGATGACCGGAACACCAGCGTGAGTGCCCCCGGCCAGAATTCGTCGATCAGATCCTGGCCGAACGCCCCCATGTCCTCCACCAGGGCCGCCGCCGCGCGCGGGGTGCCGACGAGCACCGGCGATGGCACGTCCCTGCCTCGCCCCTTCGCGGCCAGCATGGCCCGCACCGCGGGCGGGGTGAACGCGTCGGCGCCGATCCCGTAGACCGTGTCGGTGGGCAGAACGACCAGGTCACCGGACCGCACCGCCGCCACCGCCGCGTCAATACCCGAGGCCCGCAGTTCCGGGCTGGTCACGTCGTAAACAGTGCTCATCTCAGTACGATCCCTCTGACCCCTCTGGGCCAGGCCAGGTTGCCGTCACGAACCGGTCCCGGCCGGCCAGGTCCTTGTTGTTGCGGGTATCCCGCCAGCCAAGCTCCTCGGCGAACACCCAGTACACCGCGGCGCCCTGCACCGAACCGTGCTCGACGGCCACGACACCGCCAGGCCGCAGCAGCCGCCGCGCGGTCCGCTCAACGGCCCGCATGGCGTCAAGCCCGTCCTGGCCGCTCCATAGCGCTGAGGGCGGGTCATACTCCCCCACCTCCGGCGGAACCAAGGCGCCCACCGGGATGTACGGCGGGTTGCTCACCACACAGTCAACCGTACCGTTGAGTTCAGGCAAAACCGCGTCCGAGCAGAAGTCGCCCGCGTGCACCATGACCCGGCCCGCGGTGTACGGCACGTTCTCCACGTACTCGG
This sequence comes from Streptosporangiaceae bacterium, assembly GCA_036490795.1. GTDB lineage: Bacteria > Actinomycetota > Actinomycetes > Streptosporangiales > Streptosporangiaceae > JAFARZ01. The sequence goes on along the minus strand of DASXDG010000045.1, from coordinate 28,857 downwards.
TCACGTTCCGCTCCGCCCAGGCCCTGGCCAGCGGGTCGGCCTCAATCGCGTGCACGCGCGCGCGGGGCACTTCCTGCGCCACCGACAGGGCGATCGCGCCGGAACCGGTGCCGAGGTCGATCACGGTCGGCGCGTCCACGTCCATGGCCCGCAGCTTGTCGATGACCCACCCGGTCATCACCTCGGTCTCCGGCCTGGGCACGAAAACGCCGGGCCCGACCGCGAGGTCCAGGTACCGGAAGCCGGCTCGCCCGGTGATGTGCTGTAGCGGCTCGCGCGCCTCGCGCCTGGCGATATCCGCCCAGAACCGGGCGTCGAAGGAGGCGTCAGGGACCGTGTGCAGTTCGGTGCGCTTGACGTTGTGCACGGCCGCCGCGATCAGCTCCGCGTCGGCCCGCGGCGACTCGACGCCCGCCTCCGCCAGCCGGGACACGGCGAGCGCGATCTCGTTGAGCAGGAGCGAGGAGTGCTGGGGCCCAGCGGGCTCCCCAGGGGGGTCTGGGCGGACGGGCGTCCCCCCAGGCGGGGGGTCACCGGGGGGACGCCCCGCGGGGGAGACAGAGCCCACGCTCACGCGGAGGGCTCCTCGGCGAGCTTCTCCGCCATTTCGGCCTCGGCCAGCGCGTCGATAACCCCGTCCAGGTCGCCGTCGATGACCTGATCCAGGTTGTAGGCCTTGTAGCCGACCCGGTGATCGTTGATGCGGTTCTCGGGGAAGTTGTAGGTACGGACCCGCTCGGACCGGTCCACGGTACGCACCTGGCTGCGTCGTTCCGCGCTCGCCTTGGCCTCCGCCTCGGCCTCGGCCGCCGCCAGCAGGCGCGCTCGCAGCACGCGCAGCGCGGCCTCCTTGTTCTGCAGCTGGCTCTTCTCGTTCTGGCAGGACACCACGATCCCGGTGGGCAAGTGGGTGATCCGCACCGCGGAGTCGGTGGTGTTGACGCTCTGCCCGCCCGGCCCTGAGGAGCGGTACACGTCGACCCGCAGGTCATTGTCGTTGACCTGCACTTCGACGACGTCGGCTTCCGGCACGACGAGCACGCCGGCAGCCGAGGTATGGATACGGCCCTGTGACTCGGTGACCGGCACCCGCTGAACGCGGTGTACCCCGCCCTCGTACTTCAGCCGGGACCAGACCCCGTCGGAGGCCCTGCCCTTGACCGCGACCGTGACATCCTTGACACCGCCGAGCCCGGTCTGCGTCTCGTCGAGAACCTCGGTCTTCCAGCCGCGACGCTCGGCATAACGCAGGTACATACGCAGCAGGTCGCTGGCGAACAGCGCGGACTCCTCGCCGCCCTCGCCGGCCTTGACCTCAAGGATGATGTCCCGGTCGTCGTTGGGATCCCTGGGCACGAGCAGCTTGCGCAACTGCTCGGCGAGTTCCTCCCGGCGAGCCTCGAGCTGCTCGGCCTCGGCCGCGAACGAGACGTCTTCCTTGGCCAGCTCATGGGCGGCCTCAAGGTCGTCTGCGGTCCGCAGCCACTCCCGGTAGGCGGTCACGATCGGGGTCAGCTCGGAGTACCGCCGCCCCAGCGTCCTGGCCCTGTCCTGGTCCGCGTGCACGCCCGGGTCTGCGAGGGCATGCTCAAGCTCGGCATGCTCACTCACCAGCTCCCCTACGCGCTCAAACACGAGAACCCCTTCTTAAAACAAGCAGAGCATCAGAACGAACAGTGGTACTTCCGCCACACAACCCAACCTGGCCAATTGCGTAGTCGACACGCTCTAGCGACGTCAATAACGCAATCGGCCAGGTTGGGGGTGGTTACTTCTTGGCGGTGGGGTTCTTGCCAAAACGCTTCTCGAAGCGGGCGACGCGGCCACCGGTGTCCAGAATCTTCTGCTTGCCCGTGTAGAACGGGTGGCAGTTCGAGCACACCTCGACGTGGATCTCACCGTTGGCGGAGGTGCTCCGCGTGGTGAACGTATTGCCGCAACCACAGGTCACGTTCGTGACCTTGTAGTCCGGGTGAATGTCAGCCTTCATGGTTTCTCCTACCTTAGGCGGTCGCCGGGTCGCTCCGCGGAGCGTGAACCGGTACCACAGTGGATGGTGCCTGTAACGGCGTAAGCGGCCTGGGAATTCCCGCTAGTTCCCCAGGGTGGTCTTCTGCACCTGGAGCAGGAACTCCGCGTTGCTCTTGGTCTTGCGCATCTGCTCCATCAGCAGTTCGAGTGCCTGCTGGGGGTCGAGCGCGTGCAGCACGCGGCGGAGCTGCCAGATAATCTTCAGCTCATCCGGCGAGAGGAGGATCTCCTCCTTACGGGTGCTGGACGCGTCCACGTCCACCGCCGGGAACAGCCGCTTGTCGGCCAGCTCGCGGCGCAGCCGCAGCTCCATGTTGCCGGTGCCCTTGAACTCCTCGAAGATGACCTCGTCCATCCGGGAGCCGGTCTCGATCAGGGCCGTGGCCAAGATGGTCAGCGATCCGCCGTGCTCGATGTTCCGCGCGGCGCCGAAGAAGCGCTTGGGCGGGTAGAGCGCGGTGGAGTCGACACCACCGGACAGGATGCGGCCGCTGGCCGGCGCCGAGTTGTTGTAGGCGCGGCCGAGCCGGGTGATCGAGTCGAGCAGGACGACCACGTCGTGGCCCATCTCGACCAGTCGCTTGGCCCGCTCGATGGCGAGCTCGGCGACCGTGGTGTGGTCGTCAGCCGGGTGGTCGAAGGTCGAGTGGATGACCTCGCCCTTGACCGTCCGCTGCATGTCGGTGACCTCTTCAGGCCGCTCGTCGACGAGGACGACCATGAGATGGCACTCGGGGTTGTTCTTGGTAATCGCGTTCGCGATCGCCTGCAAGATGATCGTCTTACCGGCCTTCGGCGGCGACACGATCAGGCCGCGCTGGCCCTTGCCGATCGGGCAGATCAGGTCAATGATCCGGGTGACCATGTTGCCGGGTTCGCTTTCCAGCCGGAGCCGGTCCTGCGGGTAGAGCGGGGTCAGCTTGTTGAACTCGGCGCGCTTCGGCGACTCTTCGGGGTCAAGGCCGTTGACCCGGTCCAGCCGGACCAGGGCGTTGAACTTCTCCCTGCGCTCGCCGTCGCGCGGCTGGCGGACGGCGCCCTCGATCACGTCGCCCTTGCGCAGGCCGTGCTTGCGGACCTGGGACAGGGACACATAGACGTCGTTCGGCCCAGGCAGGTAGCCCGTGGTGCGGACGAATGCGTAGTTCTCCAGAACGTCGAGGATGCCGGCGATCGGGATAAGGACATCGTCATCGGCCACCACTGGCTCGGCCTCGGACTGCCGGTCAGTGCGTCCGGCCCGGCCGCGGCGGTTACGGAACCGGTCCCGGCCGCGGCGGCGCCCGCCATCGTCGTCGTACTGGTCAGCGCTGTCGTCCCGGGCGCCGTTGTCCCGGGCGCCGTTGTCCCGGCCACGCTGGCTGTCGCCACGCTGGCTGTCGCCCCGGTTGTCGCCACGCTGGCTGTCACCCCGGTTGTCGCCACGCTGGCTGTCACCCCGGTTGTTGCCGCGCTGGCTGCTCTCCCGCTGCCCGTCGCCGCGCTGGGTGTCGCCGCGCTGGCTACTCTCCCGCTGGCCATCACCGCGCTGGCTGGTCTCCCGCTGGCCGTCACCGCGCTGGATGGTCTCCCGCTGACTGTCACCGCGCGGGCTGTCGCTACGCGGGCCGGACTCGCGCTGACTGCCCTCGCGGACCTGAGCACCTTCGCGGCTCTGCTGAACCGTCGACGCCTGCTCCCGGCGCTCGCCGACCGGCTCACGGGTGCCCTGCTCACGGCTGCGCTGCGGCTGGTCGTCCCGGGTCCGGGTGCGGCGCCTGCGTTCCGGCCGCTGGCCGTCGGCGGCCTCGCCCGCCTGCCCGCCGTCCGCCCCCGCGGATGCCTGGCCAACCGGGGCCTGGTCGGCAACCGGCGGTGCGACGCTTGCCTGGGCAGCACCGTCCTGCGCGGCACTGGTAACCGCACCGATACCGCCGGATCCACCGTCACCAAGCCCGTGCTCTGCTGAAGCACCGACGCCTGTTCTGGAAAAAGTGTCTAGTTCCATCTGGTCCTGCTTCAGGGGGCGGGTCGCGTCAGCTCCCGCGGACGTGCCCCGCTGATCTGAATCCTGCTTACGCGGCGACTGACTCCCCTGCCTTGCCTCAATGGCCTCGACAAGCTGGCTCTTCCGCATCCTGCCGGTACCCGGGATACCCAACTCCTGCGCAATGCGCTGCAGCTCGGGCATAAGCAGTGAAGAAAGGCCTGTGCCGCTGCGACCGCGCGACTTCGACCCTTCAACCCTACCGACGGGGGAGCCCTCTGCCGCGCTAGGCGCGTCGAGGAGTTCGGCTGTGTCGCTCACTAATGGTCCTTCCATGATTCTCGGTCGCCTGGGACCTGTCGACCCGGTACCGCGGCCCCTCGGGGCCAGAGACTGCTGCAACGCCTCCGTGCGCTGCCATCCGTCCGCGAGCAATGGAGAGAAGGCGGAGGGTGCCCGGGCAACTGCCGCTCGCCCGTTTCCCCGGATCGCATCCAGCCAGCAGGACACCCTGCGTAAAAGACCCTGGGTACGGCAACAATACCGTCCCGCTGGAGTTTGGCGAATAGCGCCCGGTTCGACGGGCCCCCGAGTGGGGCACCCGGTACGCCACCAAGCCTAACACCATATTGGCTCACGGCATTCCTTCGCAGCCATCCGTGTCGTGGAGGAGAGGGGTTCCCGAAGGCCCGCCGGTGCCCGGATGCAAGACTCGCGCGCCCTGCCGGGCGACGTCCAGCGAGCTTATATGCCATGCCTTACCCGTTTCTCCAACGATTGAATCCAGCCTGTCCAGGCCTGCTTCCTCGGTGGCGAACGCGAGGACCGAAGGCCCCGCACCAGAGACCACGGCCGGTACGCCGTGCTCCCGCAACGCGCTGACCAGCGCATAGGTATCCGGCATGGCTTCGGCCCGATAGGTCTGATGCAGCCAGTCTTCTGTGGCATCGAACAACTGGGCCGCCGCCTGTTCCTGGGTCAAGGCCGCGACCAGCAGCGCGGCGCGGCCCGCGTTCGCCGCCGCCTCGTGATGCGGAACCGTTCCCGGCAACGCCTTCCTGGCCACCTCGGTCCTGACCGCCACGTCGGACGGCGCGATGCAGATGACGGGGCGCAGGCCTTGGATGGGTTCCAGCCGGGCGAGCCGCGGGCCCTGTTTCGTCGTCCAGGCAATGGTGAGCCCGCCCGCCAGGCAGGCGGCCACGTTGTCCGGGTGGCCCTCCATTTCGGTCGCCAGCGTCAGCAGGTCACCAGCCGGATCGGCGGCGCCCGGCGTGGCCACGCCCGGCGTCACGGCGTTAGGCGGGGCCGCGTTAGGCAGGGCCGCGTTAGGCGGGGCGACGGAGGTGGCTGGCGTGGTGGCGGGCCGGCGGGCGAGGACCTGGGCGGCGAGCAGGCCGCCGACGATGGCCGCCGCGGATGAACCCAGGCCGCGCCCGTGCGGTATCCGGTTCACGCAGCGCAAGGCGAGGCCGGGCGGCTGCCGGCCGTCATCGGAGAAGGCGGCGAAGCCGGCCCGCAGCGCCCGGACGACCAGGTGGTCCTCCCCCGCTGCGGCGAGGTCGGCCGCGCCGTCACCGTCGACCTCGATGCTCAGGCCGCCTTCGGTAACGCGTACCTCCAGGTCGTCGTACAGGCTCAGCGCCAGCCCCAGGGCGTCAAACCCCGGTCCCAGGTTCGCGCTCGTAGCCGGAACCCGGACGCGCACAACAGCCTCAGCCGTCACACGCCACCGTCCACGGACCGGCCTTCTTCAGCCGCCCGCCAAATGCCCTATTTGCGCGGATTCGAGGGCACGCGAAGGCGGTCCCTGTGCTGCGGGAACGCGCCAGCTTGGTACCACTGTGGCCTATGATGCCGTCGCGATCAATGTGACGACAGTGACAGCGGGCGGGGCGGCGGCGGGCGGGACTGCGGGCGGGGGGCGGGGACTCTGGAACGGCCGGATGGGGCGGCATCAGGCTAGGCCTAGGGCGCTGGCGGCGGCGCCGGCGTCGATGGGGATGGTCTGCGGAGACGGGGCGCCGGACAGGGCCCAGTCCGGGTCCTTCAGGCCGTTGCCGGTGATCGTGCATACGACCCGCGAACCCCTCGGGATTCGGCCGTCGGCGCTGCACATGAGCAGGCCTGCCACACTCGCCGAGGAACCCAGTTCGCCGAACACCGCTTCCCTGCTGGCCAGCAGCCGGTATGCGGCGAGGATCTCGCGGTCGGTCACCTTGTCGATCAGCCCGCCTGACTCGTCGCGGGCCGTCTCGGCGAGGTGCCACGAGGCGGGGTTGCCGATCCTGATCGCGGTGGCGATCGTCTGCGGGCGGAGCACTGGCGCGCCGTCGACGATCGGCGACGCGCCGCTGGCCTGGAAGCCGAACATACGCGGCCGCCGTTCGGCCAGGCCGGCCGCGAAGTACTCCTGGTAGCCCATCCAGTACGCGGTAATGTTCCCGGCGTTGCCGACCGGCAGGCAGTGAATGTCCGGCGCGTCGCCGAGGGAGTCGACGATCTCGAACGCGGCGGTCTTCTGGCCCTGCAGCCGGTCCGGGTTGACCGAGTTCACCAGCGCCACCGGGTAGTCGACGGCAAGCTTGCGGGCCAGCTCAAGGCAGTCGTCGAAGGAGCCGTCGACCTGAAGCAGCTTCGCGCCGTGCACGAGGGCCTGGGCGAGCTTGCCGATCGCGATCTTGCCGCGCGGCACCAGGACCGCGCAGGTGATCCCGGCCCGGGCCGCGTACGCCGCGGCCGAAGCCGAGGTGTTGCCGGTGGACGCGCAGATCACCGCCTTGGCGCCCGCCCCGACCGCCACGCTGAGCGCGACCGTCATGCCACGGTCCTTGAAGGATCCGGTCGGGTTCCCGCCCTCAACCTTGAGATAGACGTCGCAACCGGTCCGGTCGGACAGCACGGGCGCGGGCAGCAGTGCGGTACCGCCCTCTCCCAAGGTGACCACCGGAGTACCGGGACCAACCGGCAAACGCGACCGGTATTCCTCGATCACGCCGCGCCAGGCCACAGGCATCCTTACTCATCCTCCCCTTCCACCCGCATGACGCTGGCCACGGCGCGCACCATGGGCAGCGCCTCCAGCTCGCGGATGGTCGCGCTGAGCGCGGCGTCCCGCGCGGTGTGCGTCACGATCACCAGCTGCGCCTCGTCGCCGCGGCTGGTCTGCCGGACCGCCTGGATGGAGACGCCGCGCCGCGCGTACGCCTCGGCGACAGGGGCGAGAACGCCTGGCCGGTCATCCACGTCCAGCGACACGTGATAGCGGGTGAGCGTCTGTCCCATCGGCAGGACCGGCAGCCCCGCGTAGGTGGAGGCGTCCGGCCCGCGGACGCCCGCCAGGCGGTTCCTGGCCACGGCGACCACATCGCCGAGCACGGCGCTCGCGGTGGGCGTTCCGCCCGCGCCCGCGCCGTAGAACATCAGCCGGCCCGCGGAACGCGCCTCCACGAACACGGCGTTATACGCCTCACCCACGGAGGCGAGCGGATGCGAGCGCGGGATCATCGCCGGATGCACCCGGACCGAGACGCCATCGCCGGCGGTCCGCTCGCAGATGGCGAGCAGCTTGACCACGCGGCCGAGCAGCCGCGCGCTGGCGATGTCCGCGGCGGTGATCTTGGTGATGCCCTCGCGGTGCACATCGGCCGCGGTCACCGGCGTGTGGAACGCCAGCCCGGCCAGGATCGCCGCCTTCGCCGCCGCGTCGAAGCCCTCCACGTCGGCGGTCGGGTCCGCCTCGGCATAACCCAGGGCCTGCGCTTCCTCCAGCGATTCGGCGAAACCGGCACCAGAGGTGTCCATGCGGTCGAGGATGTAGTTCGTCGTGCCGTTGACGATGCCGAGCACCCGGTGCACGGTGTCGCCGGCCAGCGACTCGCGCAGCGGGCGGAGCAGCGGGATGGCGCCCGCCACCGAGGCCTCGTAGTACAGGTCGGCACCGTATTCGCGGGCCGCGCCGTAGATCTCCGCACCGTTCTCCGCGAGCAGGGCCTTGTTCGCGGTGACCACCGACTTGCCGTGCTTCATCGCGGCGAGCAGCAGCGACCTGGCGGGCTCGATGCCGCCGATCACCTCAATCACGATGTCCACGTCAGGCCTGGTCACCAGGCTCAGCGGGTCCGAGGTGAGCAATGCCCGGTCGATCCCCGGCCGGGTCGTGCCCAGCCTGCGGACGGCGATCCCGGCGAGTTCGAGCCGCGCTCCGGCACGAAGCGCCAGGTCCGCGGCCTGTTCGACGAGCAGCCGCGCCACCTGTGACCCGACCGACCCGCAGCCGAGCAGGGCGATCCGCAGCGTTTTCTCCGGCTCGATTGTCATCCCACATCCAGGGCTAGCAGGTCAGCTACCGTCTCGCGGCGGACAATCTCGCGGGCTTCCCCGTCGCTGACCGCCACCACCGGCGGGCGCGGCACGTGGTTGTAGTTGTTCGCCAGCGATCTGCAGTACGCCCCGGTGGCCGGCACCGCGATCAGGTCGCCGGGCGCGAGGTCGGCGGGCAGCCAGGCGTGCCTGACCACGATGTCACCGCTCTCGCAGTGCTTGCCCACCACCCGGGACAGCATCGGCGGCTCCGGCGACTGGCGGGAAACGAGCGCGCACGAGTAGGACGCGTCGTAGAGCGCGGTCCTGATGTTGTCGCTCATCCCGCCGTCCACGCTCACGTACGTGCGCAGTCCGTCCACATCCTTGATCGTGCCGACCGTGTACAGCGTCACCGTGGACGACGCCACGATGGCCCGGCCAGGCTCGACGGTCAGCCTCGGCCTGGGCAGGCCCGCCGCCTTGCACTGCCGGTCCACGATATCGCGCAGGCTCTGCGCCAGTTCCTTGACCGAGGGCGCGTCGTCCTCGGTCGTGTACGCGATGCCGAAACCGCCGCCGAGGTCCAGTTCGGCGATGGCGATGTCGTGTTCGTCGCGGACGCGGACCGCCAGGTCGAGTACCCGGCGCGCGGCGACCTCGAAGCCGGCGGTGTCGAAGATCTGCGACCCGATGTGAGAGTGCAGCCCGGCGAAGTCGAGCCCCGGCGCGGCGAGCACCCGCCGGACCGCCTCGTCGGCGGCGCCGGAGGCCAGCGAGAAGCCGAACTTCTGGTCGTCATGGGCCGTGGCCATGAACTCGTGGGTGTGCGCCTCGACGCCGGTCGTCACCCGGATCAGCACGCGCGGGCGCGCCGCCGTTTCGCTGACGACGTAGGCCAGCCTGGCGATCTCCTCGAACGAGTCGAGCACGATGTGGCCCACGCCTGCCCCGACCGCGCGAGTGAGCTCGTCGAGCGACTTGTTGTTGCCGTGCATGGTGATCATGTCGGGGGAAACGCCGGCGGCCAGCGCGACCTCCAGCTCGCCCCCGGTGCAGACGTCCACGCCCAAGCCCTCCTCGCTCACCCAGCGCAGCATCGCGCGTGAGCAGAAGGCCTTCGCCGCGTAGTAGACGCCCGCGTCCTGGCCGAATGCCTCCAGGTACTCCCGGCAGCGCGTCCGCACGTCCTGTTCATCGCAGACGTACAGCGGCGTGCCGAACCGTTCCGCGAGCTCGCGGACATCCGCCTCGCCGATCAGCAGCACTCCGTCACGGTCTCGCCGCGAGCCGCGCGGCCAGATGGACGCGTCCAGCTCGTTGAGATCCGCGGCCGGCGCCGGCGGGTGATCGGCGGGTAGCACGTCGCCATGGCGCGGACCGGCCGGGTGGGCGACACGGCTCATTGCGTTTTCCCCTTCTTAATACGCGTGCGGGCGCGGATACCCCGAGTAGGTCAAGACCTGCCCCGAGCGCCGTCCGCGCAGCCAGCGCCAGCCACAGCATCTCACTCGTGGGCTCAGTGGTGCTCATGGTGTCAATTGTCCGTGATGCCAGCGCCTCAAGGTAACGAGCGAAGACATCGGGCCGCTCACGACGTGCCGCCACGGCCACCCGTTCCGGGAGCCAGGACAGCGCATCAAGCAGAGCCCGCTGCGCCGGTTCGGCGAGCAGGCCAGGACGGAACTCACCTGGTGGGGACCCCGCCCAGCGCAGCACGGCAGCGGCGGCGGCATGCGCGTACCGAACAGCATAGGCGGGATTGTCCAGCACCTGCCGCGCCAGACCCCCTGGATCGGGCAGCGGGCCTCCCCTGGCCAGCCAGAACCGCACCGCGTCCTCCCCCGCATAGGCGACCGCGGCCGCCACCGGCTCACTCGCGGCCACGAGCGCCGGCCGGGGCTGTTCGCCGGGGCCGAGCTGGGCGCCGGCGGCCAGCGCCAGCCGGACGGTGAGCTCGGCGGCGAGGGCCTGCCTGGCCTGTGCCCAGCTAGAGGCGGCGGTCAGGTTCGCGCGGGGAGCCGGATGAGCGGTCCTGCCGCGAAGCAGGTCGCTGGCGACGCACCCGCCGCCGGCACGGGCCACGTCGACCGCGACCCGCGCCAGGGCCTCCTGGGTCAGCGCGACCGTGAGGTAATCGTTACTTTTGGTGACGGACTGGATCGCTGGGTCGTGACGAAGCAGTCGTGTTAGTTCTGATGCATCTTCAACACGCGCAACATATATCCCAGGAGCCGAGCCTGATCGCCAGGCCAGTCCGGCATGCCGCCACAGCCCTATCAGCTGACGCCGGCCAGTTCACGGACGACGCGGATCATCTCGTTGGGGTCGAACGGCTTGGTCAGGTACGCGTCGGCGCCGACCTGCGCGCCGTGGGTCTTGTCGTCCTCCTGGGCGCGAGCCGTAATCAGCACCACCTTGATGTGCGCGGTGTCCGGCGACCTGCGCAGCTGGATAGCGGTCTCCCAGCCGTCCAGCCTTGGCATCATCACGTCAAGCGTGATGACGTCGGGGGCGATGTCCGCCACCCGGTCCAGGCAGTCCTGCCCGTCCACCGCCGTCGCGACGTCAAATCCCTCGAGCTGAAGGTTGACCGCGATCAGCTGCCTGATCACCTCGTCGTCATCGACGACGAGTACCCGTCCCAATACCTGACTCACGCCCGTGAGAGTAGCGCCTGTGCGCAGGAAATTGCGCGCTGTGGCACCGCGTGTCCGCGCACGCTCGCTGACTGGTACTCTTTCCACGTTGCGTTGCCCCCATAGCTCAGGGGATAGAGCACTGGCCTCCGGAGCCAGGTGCGCAAGTTCGAATCTTGCTGGGGGCGCAGTCCACTCGGAGACGCTGCTGTGAATGACACTCTCCGCGATCACCTCCTTCATTGATAGTAACCTCGGGCGTCGGCCAGTAATAGCGGGCGCCCGGACCGGCTTAGGATCGGGCACCGTGCGGACACAGGTAACTTTCGACGCGGCGGACCCGCACGCTCTGGCGGCATTCTGGGCCCGGGTCTTCGGCCGCGACGTGGAGGATCACTGCGAACTGGTCGACCAGCTCGTCGCGGACGGGCGCATGCCGGCCGAGGACCGGATCGTGGTGAACGGCCGTTCGGCGTTCCGGGACGTCGCGGCGTGCGGCGACCCCAGCGGCACCGAGCCGCGCCTGTTCTTCCAGCGCGTGCCGGAGAGCAAGGTCGCGAAGAACCGCGTGCACCTCGACATCCACGTCGAACCCGATCGCAAGGCGGCGGAGACGGACCGACTGGTCGAGCTCGGCGCGGAATTGATCGGAACCCACGACGACCGCGGGCCGCTCACCTACGTGCTGCGCGACCCCGAGGGCAACGAGTTCTGCCTGCACTGACCGGTTCCTGTACTTTCACTGACGCCTAGCTGAACTGCGGGCCAACCGGCTGAACTCCGGACGCCGCCTCAATCCATGACGCCTCTTTTCAGTAGAAACATCACTAACCGGCGCACCTGCGACTATCACCGGCATCAGGGTTAAACCGTTCGGCGCAATATCCCAACTTTTCTCCCATGTCGAGTCTTGCACACGCTTGCCTACGCTCAGTATGGTGATGGGCGGTTACACCTCTCCGTTGCGCAGGAAGGTCTGTGCATCCGCCGCATTAATAAATGCTGCATTTGTATCCTGCCGGGGTCGTGCCGCGGTCGGCGTTGTTCGCTGCCGCGCTAGACGCCGACCGTCGCTGAAGGGAGGCCCGTCCGCCCGGGCCCACCTGGCATGTGGTCCGGTCCGTTCAGGGCGCTGTCCAGCCACAGGCCGACCGTCGGCACACTTTCGCGTGACCAGACGCCGGGATGTTCTGCGCCCAAAAACGAGCGGAGTTTAGTTACTCAAGGGGAGCAACGCAAAATTCGCTCGAATGAGAGGAATGCACCTTGCGTCCGAATAATCACAAAAGAAAGCGGACACCGCTCCGCGCGCTAGCGATCATCGCACCGGTGGCGCTCGCGGCCGGAGGAATGCTCGCCGCTACCCCGGCGATTGCCAGCGCGGCCACCGCCGCCACAGCGCAGGTTCCATCTAACTGGCATTACGCCTGTGGCGACAGCTTGAGGCCCGGCAAGCTCAACTGCTTTGTCATCAAGAACACGACGGCTCACCCGACCGCCCAGACCGTGCGGCCAGGCGCGATCCCCAACGGGGAAGGCTACGGGCCCTCGACTTTCCAGTCCGCCTACGGCCTGACCGCGGCCTCTGCCGCTGACGGTTCGGGCACGACGGTCGCGGTCGTCGACGCGTACAACGACCCGACCGCCGCCGCCGACCTGGCCACCTACCGTTCAGCCGCCGGCCTGCCGGCCCTGACGTCCGGCCAGTTCACCGTGTACAACCAGAACGGCGCGACCTCGCCGCTGCCTGCCACGGCACCGGCCAGCGACGACTGGACCCTGGAGGAGGCCCTCGACGTCGACATGGTCTCGGCGATCTGCCCGCTCTGCAAGATCGACCTGGTCGAAGCCACCAACGACTCAGGCACCGGCCTGTACGTGGCCGAGGAGACGGCCGCCACCACGCTGGGCGCCCACTACATCTCCAACAGCTGGGGCGGCAGCGAGTCGTCCACTGACCTCACCTACGACACCCAGTACTTCGGCGTCTCGGGCACGGTTTACACCGCGTCCGCCGGAGACGGCGCTTACAGCGCCGGCGTTATCTACCCGGCCACCTCCACGCACGTCGTCGGCGTCGGCGGCACCTCGCTGAGCACCGCGTCCAACTCACGCGGCTACTCCGAAAGCGTGTGGGAGACCAGTTCCTCGGAGGGCACCGGGTCCGGCTGCTCGTCCAACGAGCCGCAGCCGTCCTGGCAGGCCTCCCTCTCGGTCATCACGGCCGTCTGCTCGCACAAGGTCGACAACGACGTGGCGGCTGACGCTGACCCGAACACCGGCGCGGCGGTCTACGACACCACCAACGGCAACGGCGGATGGAACGAGGTCGGCGGCACCAGCGAGTCCTCGCCGATGATCGCCGCCGTGTTCGCGCTGGCCGGCAACAACGGCAACGGCGGCAACAACGCTGCTGACTCCATCTACACCCACACCGGCAACCTCTTCGACGTAACCACCGGCAGCAACGGCAGCTGCAGCAGCTCCCTGCTGTGCACCGCGAAGACTGGCTACGACGGCCCGACCGGCTGGGGCACTCCGAACGGACTTACCGCGTTCCAGAGCACCTCCAGCACAGGCAACACCGTCACCGTCACCAACCCGGGAGCCCAGACCGGTACCGTCGGCACCGCCGTTAACCTGCAGATATCAGCGAGCGACTCGGCATCGGGCCAGACGCTGACCTACAGCGCCACCGGCCTGCCCGCGGGCCTGTCCATCAACTCCTCGACCGGCCTGATCACCGGTACCCCCACCACCTCCGGCAGCTACAGCGTGACGGTCACCGCCAAGGACACCACCGGAGCCACCGGGTCCGCGCCGTTCACCTGGACGATCAACTCCGCGACCGGCAACACGGTCACCGTTACCAACCCGGGTAACCAGACCACTGCCGCCGGCACCGGCGTCAGCCTGCAGATCCACGCGACCGACTCCGCCTCCGGCCAGACGCTGACCTACAGCGCCACCGGCCTGCCCGCGGGTCTGTCCATCAGCTCCTCGACCGGCCTGATCACCGGTACCCCCACCACGGCTGGCACGAACAGCGTGACGGTCACCGCGAAGGACGGCACCGGAGCCACCGGATCGGCGCCCTTTACCTGGACCATCACCAGCTCGGGCGGCGGATGCACCGCGGCCCAGCTGCTGACCAACGGAGGCTTCGAGACCGGTTCCATTTCACCGTGGACCTCCTCGAGCGGCGTGCTGGCCAGCACCAGTGAAGGCGTTCCCTCGCAGGCTGGCAGCTACCTGGCCTGGCTGGACGGCTACGGCTCCGCACACAGCGACACGCTCGCGCAGACGGTTACCATCCCGTCCACCTGCAAGAACGCGTCGTTTACCTACTGGGTCGAGGTCAACTCGACCACCACCAACGCGAACAACAAGCTGCAGCTCGAAGTCCTGAACTCCTCGGGCACCGTGCTCCAGACTGTTAACGTCGCGACCGCTGCCAACAACAGCTCGCACTACACCGAGTACACGACCAACCTTGGTTCGTACATCGGTCAGAAGATCACCGTCAAGTTCATTGGAACCGAGGTAAGCGGTGGCAACACCAGCTTCTTCGAGGACACGAACGCGATCAACGTCAGCTGACCTGACACGCACCTGACCGGGGTGGCCGCACACGGTGCGGCCACCCCGGTTCGCGTTCCGCCCGCCGTTCGGCCCTGTACTTGCTGCTACGGGGGCGGCCGCCCATGACGGCCGGCGCGCCGCTTTCCGGGCCGGACCGCCGACTTCCCCGGCCGCCGAGGGCGCCGGACAGCCGACGGCGACCATTAACGCGGAAGATAGGTCCAATGCGGTAAAAAACCATGCTCACAGCAACGTTTTCCTCCGCGATAAACCAAAGTTCCGCGCTAATCGCCAACAGTTGTGACACATGCTGCGGGAGTGACGATAGTGACCAGCATGACACCCGTCGGCCGGGCGGCGCGCACTCGCGGCCGGGGGACGCGCACTCGCGGCCGGGGGACGCGCACTCGCGCTCGCGGTGGAAGCCAAACCGGGGTGGCCGCACCATGTGCGGCCGCCCCGGTCTCGGTAGGTCAGCGGCTTCGGGCTGTCAGAAGCTCCTGGCTGTCAGCTTCTTCGGGCTGTCAGCTTCCTCGCTTGAACGGCTGCGTGACCGTCAGGTACACCTGGCCGGCGTGCGAGCAGGAGTGCAGGCCCATCGACGAGTACAGGGCGCGCTTCTGGCCCGCTACGTAAACCCGCAGTTGATAGGCCGTTGCCACCGGGCCGCAGCCCCTCCTCGAACTGACCCTGGCACCGTAGTAGGCGAGCGTCGTATGCGCGGTCGCGCCTGGAGCGAGAACGACGAGGGGCGCGATGGTCATCAGGCCGTGGCCCGCCGCGCTGCCAAGCTGGCCGCCGTGGCGAGTGATCATGGACACGTAGGGATAGCCGGACACCGAGCACGTCGAGCTACTGGTGTTGGTGAAGTCCAGCGTGTAGTAGGTGATGCCCGCTATTTTGCTGCCCCGGGTGTTCGGGAGGTGGAGGCGGAGATCGCCGGCTCCGGTGCACGTGGCGGTGGACGGTCTGGAAGGCGACGACGGGGTGCTGGTGGCCGCTGCGCAGGCAGGCACTGAGATGGCGCACGCGGCGGCGAAGGCGCCGACGGCCGTAAGCAATCGGCTGGTCATCGGTCGGATAGGGAGATTACTCATGATAATCGTCCTGTACTGCAATGAACCGGGATACGGTTCGACGGCTGAGACGAATTCCCTAATTTGGCTATCGTCCAGGTTATCATTCACATGCACCGGATCAAGGTGGACATTCGCATGCTGTTCTCTAATGCACGCAGATGAGCGTTTTCGCGAATGTACCCGATTGCCTGTGGTGCGCCGAGTCGCCGGCCGAAGCACCACTGCTGTTATTAGAGAAAAACCTGAGGCTTGAGTGGCGGGCCAAGGTCGCGGAGCGCGTGAATTAACGTGGAGGATTGTCCTTACGTGGAAGATTAACCCTCGTATACGGGGGTCTGCTTACCACGAAGGGACAATCTTCCACGTTGTTCCAGTCCGATCGGGCGTCAAACCAGGGCAAAACGGGCTCGCGCGTGCCACGGCGCCACGGCGCTCGGGCGCATATGTGCCATGGCGTCCGGGCGCGTGCGCGCCACGGGCGCTCGGGCGCGTACTGGGCCGGCGGGGGGCTGCGGCGGGGGGCTAGCGGCCGATGGCTAGCGGCGGATTCCAGCCTTGCTCGAACGCGATCCGTTCGGCTTCGACGATCAGGCGGTGCACCGCGCGTTCGTGCATCCGCAGGCTCGCGCACGCGTAGATGAAGACCAGCCCGCGCATCACCATGAGCCGCAGCGGAGTGAGTCCGCTGATCGCCGCGCCGGGATCCCAGAAACCGGCCTGGATGATCGCCTGCGTCTGGCCGCGGTTCGCCGGGACCTGATTCCCCGATGTCTCGAGCCGGCCGAACATCTCCTCGACGTAGTGCGAGACGAGCTCCGCGTTGTAACCCATCCTGAACAGCCGACGGACAGCGAGCGCGCACGCGGCCTCTACCACCGCGGGCTCGTCCTGATTCCAGCCATACTGCCCGCGATTGAGCCTGGTCGTGAAGTACAGGCGTGTCTGATAGTCCTCGAACACACCTGACCGCAAGAACAAGCCGACATTAGTCCGCGGCCTGGACCACCGGGCCGCGCGCTTCCCCAAACGCATACGTCTTCCCCCCACATCGCGGTATGCCCAGGTTGCCGTCTCAGCATCCCTGCGCATCACACATGCGGGCACGGCCGACGGTCAGGGCCACGCGTCCGAACGCAGGCCCGCGGGCAGCCGGGGATTGCCGGTGAGAGTGAACCTCGGCTGCAGGCCCGCGGCCAGGCTGGCGTCATAGTCCTTCAGCGCGCCGAACGCCCAGCGGCTGAGCAACACGATCGCGGTCAGGTTCACCAGGGCCATGACGCCCATGGACACGTCGGCGAAGGCCCAGACGAGGTTCAGCGCCACGACTGACCCGAGCGCCACCGCGCCGAGTACGACCAGCCGGAAGGCATAAATAACCGCTTTCGATGCGCCGAGGTAGTCCAGGTTCACCTCCGCGTACGAGTAGTTGCCCAGGACTGAGGAGAACGCGAAGACGCAGACCAGCACCGTCATCAGCCAGGTGCCGGCGGTACCGAACTCCTTGGTGAGCGCGGCCTGGGTGAGCGAGGCCCCCGCCGACTCGCTGGTTTTGCCCGGCGTGTAGACACCGGAGAACAAGATGATCAGCGCGGTGGCGGTCGAGACGCACATGGTGTCGACGAACACCCCGAGCGACTGGATCAGTCCCTGCTTGGCGGGGTGGTCCGTGGTCGCCGTCGCGGCGGCGTTGGGCGCGCTGCCCATGCCGGCCTCGTTGGAGAACAGGCCGCGCTTGATCCCGTTCAGCATCGCCGCGGACACACCGCCGGCCACGCCTGCCGCGGCCGGCCCGACGCCGAAGGCGCTGTCGACGATCACGCGCAGGGTATGGCCGGTCAGGTTGATGTGCATGCCGATGATGATGAGCGCGATCAGGATGTAGGCCAGCGCCATCACCGGCAGGACGTAGCCGGATACCGAGGCGATCCGCTTCACGCCGCCGAAAAGAACCGGAGCCGCGAGCACGACCAGGGCCATGGCGGTCCAGCCTTCGGTAATGCTGTGCGCGTTCACCAGCACGTCGGCGACCGTGTTCGCCTGCACCATGTTGAACGCGATGCCGAATGTGAACAGCAGCAGCACGGCGAACAGCACGCCGCCCGGGCGGGAGCGCAGCCCGCGCTGAATGTAATAGGCGGGACCGCCGCGGAAGCTTCCGTCAGCGGCGGTCACCTTGAATATCTGCGCGAGCGTCGCTTCGACGAATCCGGTCGCCATGCCGACCAGCGCGACCACCCACATCCAGAAGATGGCGCCGGGGCCGCCGAGCGTGAGCGCGATCGCGACGCCCGCGATGTTGCCGGTACCGACCCGGGAGGCCAGCCCCACGCAGAACGCCTGGAAGGAGGAGATGCCGCCGGCGGCGCCACCTGGGCTGATCATGAGCCGGAACATCCCCGGGAATCGCCGTATCTGCACGAAACGCGTGCAGACCGTGAAATAGATCCCGGCGCCAAGCAGTACATAGATAAGGATATAAGTATAAAGAAAATGGCTAACTGGATCTATCAGGTTAGCCTGGATGAAGTCCATTTCCCGTCCCCCCGCGCATTGCCCGGTACCGCCAATAATGCATGATGGCAGATGAGAGCAGGGGGTTTCCATTGCCGAACCCGGATCCGGTATCCGCGGGACTACAGGAATTGCGCGACCGGCTTGCCACTGTGGATTCTGGTGAGATCGCCACCTATATTCCTGAGCTCGCCACCGCGGACCCGTCGTGGTTCGGGATCGCCTTGTGCACGCTCGGCGGGCTCTATCAGGCCGGCCACAGCCAGGTCCCGTTCACGATCCAGTCGGTGTCCAAGCCGTTCGTCTACGCTCTTGCCCTCGCCGACCGGGGCGCGGACCGGGTGCTGGCGCAGGTCGGGGTGGAACCCTCCGGGGAGGCGTTCAACGCGATCCGCCTGGACCCGGCGGGACGCCCGTTCAACCCCATGATCAACGCGGGGGCGATCGTCACGGCGTGGCTGGTGGACGGCGATGGCCCGGACGAGAAGTTCGAGCGCATCCGCACCGGTCTGTCCGCGTTCGCGGGCCGGGAACTCGAGGTCGACGAGCGCGTGCTGGAATCGGAAATGGCCACCGCGGACGGCAACCGGGCGCTGTGCTACCTGATGCGCAGCGCGGGCACGCTCACCTGCGGCGCGGAAGAGGCCCTTTCCGTTTACTTCAGGCAGTGTTCCCTGCTGGTTACCGCCGCCGACCTCGCGGTCATGGCGGCCACGCTCGCGATGGGCGGTGTCGACCCGGTGACCAGCCGCGTGGTCATCGGGCCCACGATCGCGCAGCACGTCCTCACCGTGATGGCGACGTGCGGCACCTACGACTTCTCCGGAGAGTGGCTGCTGCGGGCGGGCATGCCGGCCAAAAGCGGCGTGTCAGGCGGGCTGGCGGCGGCACTGCCGGCCCAGTTCGGCCTGGGCGTGTTCAGCCCGCCGCTGGACCCGCACGGGAACAGCGTCCGGGCGGCCGCCGTCTGCGAGGAACTCGCCGACCGGTACGGCCTGCACCTGATGCGGCGATCGGTCCGCGAGCTCCCGGTCTTTCACCGGGTGCTGACCGGCGCCGACCTCGCCGCCGGGCGCGACCGGCAGCTGCTCACCACCAACGGCAACGCGATCTTGATCTGCGAGCTGCTGTCCGACATGGGATTCACCGGCGTCGAGAGCATCGTGCGAGACCTGTCCGGCAGGCTCGGCGCGGTGCGCTGGCTGATCCTGGATCTCAGCCGGGTCGGCCAGCTCGAGACCGTCGCGGCGGCCATGCTGACCGCGTACGCGCGGCAGCTCACCGAACTGGACGTCGAGCCCCTGGTAGCGGATCCGCGCGAGCGCCGCCTGCTCGGTGAGCAGGTGAGCGAGTACCGGTCGCTGGCGCAGGCGCTGCGGCACTGCGCCCGCGCACTGGACCCGCGCACTGGCGACGTAAAGCCCCAAACTTGACATACGGTGTATTTCTCTGACACTTTCCATAGGGTGGGAGTAGCTGCTCGAATCCGCCCTACCGAGCGCGCCTGAGCATTCGGGTACTGGCTCGACGCGCACCGTTAGCGACACCGGGGTATCCGGAGATAGCGTCAGGTATCGGCCGTCATCCCCCACGCGGAGCATCATTGGATTTCAAAATCCTGGGACCGCTTGAGATCGTGGTTGGCGCCGAGCGGCTTGACCTGGGCGGCAGCAGGCAGCAGGTGGTCGTGGCCACGCTGCTGCTCAGCGCGAACAAGGTCGTGGCGCTCGACCGGCTACTCGAGGCCATCTATGGCGAAGAGCTTCCGCCAACCGCGCGCGCTCAGGCCCAGATCAGCATCTCCTCACTGCGACGCACCTTCGCCTCGGCCAGCGACAGCGCGGTGCTGACCACCCACGCGCAGGGATACGTCATCGCGGTGGAGCCCGGACGGCTCGACTCGGAGCGGTTCGAGGAACTGGTCGGCGCGGCGCGCGCCGCTCGCGAAGCGGGCAACCCGCACGCGGCGATGGCGCGATACCGCGATGCGCTCCGGCTCTGGCGCGGGCCCGCGCTCGACGGCATCGACAGCCCGCTGCTGAGCGCTGCGGCGCACCGGCTCGACGAGCAGCGCCTCGCCACTACCGAGGAGCGCCTCTCGCTCGAGCTTGAGCTCGGCAGGCATCACGAACTGGTCGGCGAGCTCAGCGAGCTGGTCGAGAAGCATCCGCTGCGCGAGCGGCTGCGCGGCCAGCTCATGCTGGCCCTGTACCGATGCGACCAGGCGGCCGAGGCGCGGGCGGTGTACCGGCAGGCCGAGCACATCATGAACGAGGAACTGGGCATCGACCCCAGCGAGCATCTGCGCAAGCTGGACCATGCCATCCGCGGCTCAGCTCCGGCGCTGGCGCTGCCGTCGCAGACCACCGTGCCGCGGCAGGTGACGTTTCCGGTGCCCAGCCTGCTGCCGGCCGACATCGCGGACTTCACCGGGCGGACCGCACAGCTCGAGCAGGCTCGCCGGTACCTCGCCAACACCGGCGGCGACGTGACCCGTGGCGCCGCACCCATCGTGGTGATCACCGGCAGGGGCGGGACGGGGAAGACCAGCCTCTGCGTGCACGCGGCACATGAGATCGCCGAGTCGTTCCCCGACGGCCAGCTGTTCGCGAACATGCACGGGGCAGTGCCGCATCCGGTCAGCCCGATGCAAGTACTCGAGCGTTTCCTGCGCGTGCTCGGCCTGCCGGGCGCACAGTTGCCTGAGGGTCTCGACGCGCGCGCGGAGGTCTACCGGAACATGCTGGCCGGGCGGAAGGTGCTGGTGGTGCTCGATGACGTGGCCAGTGAGAGCCAGGTATCGCCGCTGATTCCCGGTGACGGCACGGCCGCCATGATGATCACGAGCCGGAGCAGGCTCGGCGGGCTCGCCGACCCCGCGCATATCGAGGTCGATGTCTTCGATGCCGAGAAGTCGCTTGAGCTGCTCGTCCGGATCGTCGGCGCGGACCGGGTCGCGACCGAACCCGAGGCCGCCGCGACCGTGGCCGAGCACTGCGCTCACCTACCGCTCGCCTTGCGGATCGCCGGCGCGCGACTGGCCGCGCGACCGCACTGGCGCATCCAGCGGCTGGCCGGGCGGCTGGCCGATGAGACGCGCCGCCTCGACGAGCTCAGGCACGGCGACATGGGTATCCGGCCGAGCATCTCGCTCAGCTACGAGAGCGCGGGCAAGGTAGCGCGGCGGCTGCTGCGCCGGCTCGCGCTGCTTGACGTGCCGTGCTACTCGAGCTGGCTGGCGTCGGTGCTGATCGAGGCGCCGCTCGGCCGGACCGAGGACCTGCTCGACGACCTGGTCAGCGCGCAGCTGATCGAGGTCACCGGCTGCGCCGGCCTGGACCGGCAGTATCGCTTGCACGACCTGGTCCGGGTGTTCGCCAGGGAGCGGCTGGCGGTGGAGGAAACGGCGGCCGAACGCAAGGACGTACTCGAACACGCGCTAGGTGCCCTGCTCTACCTCGCCGACGAGGCACATGCCCGCTACTACGGCGGCGACTACGCCCGGATACCGAGCGAAGCGCCGCGCATGCCGCTGCCCAGACCGCTGACCGAACGGCTCGTCGCCGATCCCCTCGCCTGGTATGAGCGCGAGCGCGCCACGCTGATCTCGGGGGTGCGCCAGGCCGCCCAGGCGGGTCTGGCCGGACTGTGCTGGGGCCTCGCCTTCAGCGCGGTCGCGCTCTTCGAAGCGCGGGCCTACCTCGACGACTGGCAGGAGACGCACGAGATCGCGCTGGACGCGGCGAGGAAGGCGCACGACGTGCGCGGCCAGGCAGCGATGCTCTACTCCACCGGCTCGCTGCACATGGTGCAGCAGCGGCCCGATCCTGCCCGCCGGGAGCTGACCATGGCCGCCCAGCTGTTCACCGACGCCGGTGATGTTCACGGCGTGGCGCACGTCACCAGGCACATCGCCTACCTGGACCGGATGAACGGCAAGCTCGCCGACGCCACCGCGCGGTATGAGCAAGCGCTGGCGATCTTGCGCGACGTCGGCGACAAGATAGCGACCGCCTGCGCGCTGCACCATCTAGCCCAGGTCAAGCTCGAGCTCCATCAGCCCGGTGAGGCGATCGAGCTGCTGTCGGAGGCACTGGAACTGTGCCAGGTCACGCGGTGCGAGCGGATCGAGGCCCAGGTGCTGTACCGGATGGGCGAGGTCTGGCTGCAGACCGGCGAGCTCGCCTCGGCGATTGACGCGTTCGGTCGCACGCTGTCGATCACCTCGGGCATCGGCGACTTCATCGGTCAGGCATATGCCCTGCTGGGTTCCGGCGTCGCGCTGACCCGGCAGGGGGCGTTCGGCGAAGCACGCGATGCCCTGCGCCGTGCCCTGGAGCTTGCCCGCAGCGTCAATGAGCGGATGGCGCAGGCACGCGCGCTGCTCGGCCGGGCAGAACTCGCGCTTGCCTGCGGTGATCCCCGCCAGGCCGCAACGCTCAGCGAACTAGCCTCCGATTCCTTCCACCTGATGCAGGCACCGCTGTACGAGGTGCAGGCGCTGACGCTGCTCGGTTCCGCGCATACCGCCCTCGGGGACGCGGCCACCGCCGAGGCGGTGACCACGTCCGCTGCCGCGTTGCGCGTCAAGGTGCTCGGTGACGAACAAGCCAGCTAGGTGACCGGTTACAGTGCCGCCTGGTCGGGCAGTACTGCCTGGTCGGGCAGTGCCGCCTGGTCGGGCAGTGCCGCCTGGTCGGGCGGCGCTGCCCAATCGGATTGCGGCGCCGCGACGGCCTGCAGTGGAGTTACGCCGGGTGACGGCAGCCAGCCCTGGCCGGCGAGGACGTGGCGCAGCAAGGCCAGCGAGGCCGGGCTCCCCCGTCCCGCGACCACGGCACACGCGGCGCCACGAAGCTGATTCAGCCGGCCGACCGCTTCGCGCTCGGTCTCCTGAGTCTGAGCGATGATCGCGAACAAGCTCCAGCCGATCCGGGCCAGCGCGACGACGTCGCCCCTGTCGTCGGCCTCGAGCAACCGCACGTACAGCTCGCGCAGGTCCGCGACGGCGGAATCGGCCGATGGCCTGGTCAGCCCCAGTTGCAGCACGAGGAACTGCCATTGGCTGACGTGAGGTGAGTGCTGGCAGCGGCGGGGCGGGCCGCGGCCGGGCTGGCTGACGGGGCGCTGGCGGGTATAGCGGCGGCCGACAGGCTGCTGGCGAAGCAGAGGGCGGTGATGACCGCGACTACACGCGGCACACGGGTACCGGGGTGCGCATTCATTCTATTCTCGACCTCTCGTCTCATCATTATGAGTTCAGTTCCGCCAGTAACGTATTACTGGTCGCCTTCACCAAGGTATCGGTCGCGAAAGGCGCCCCGATAGCGGAACAAGAAAGACTATCTGTCGAACCGGTATCGTGCCCGCGTAGCTGCCGGATTTGGCGCGTGCGCAAAGGGCGTACACGACGACAGGCGGGTTTTAAAGAATGAAGATATCCGCGCAAGTGCTAGACGGCACCTACGGCAAGCCCGCGGTCGGAGTGCGCGCCCGGCTGGCCCGAGCCATGGATAGCACGTGGATCTCGGTCGCCGCCGCGGAGACCGACGAGGGCGGGCTGATCGAAGACTGGGACAGCTGGCGTCTTGAGCGCGGCCTTTACAAGATTGTCTTCGACAGCGATAGGTATTTCGCGGGACTAGGCACCGTGGCCGCCTACCCGGAAGTGATTATTATCTTCCGCATGGCGAATGAAGCGCACATATTCCAGGTGCAAGTTATGCTCGCGCCTTACGCATATTCGACCTACTTCGGCAGCGTTGACCCGCTCGCCTGTCCTTGATAGCTGTTCGCCGATCAGCCCGCGCGGCTGGTCAGCCCGCGCGGCTGATCAGTCCGCGCGCGGGTAACCCACGTGCCGCGACTGGTCTAGTTCGCGGGACAAGTAGCGTTCCCTGGCCACGTCCGGACTGGATCCGGCGGCCTGCTTCAGGGTGAACTGAATGCGTTCCGCCCCTGCCCTGGCGGTCGCCGCGGCCGCCGCCGGGTCCGGGCCGGTGGCGATCACGTACCCAGGACGGTCGAGCGACCAGCGGACGGGGCCGATCTGGTCGCCGACACCGAAGCTGAGCTGTACATCCACGATCCCTGGCTGGGCGCGCACCGAGTCCGCACCGTCCACCGCGAGCACCTCCCCTTGCCCGGCGTGGACGAAATGGATGGCCGCGGCGCCGTTGGCTGTTGGAGACTGGAGGATCGGGTCCGCCCGGCCCAGCGCCCAGCCCACGGTCAGCGCCTCCATATCCACGCCGAACACCATCCGGATCAGGTCGTTGAAATGGTCGCCACCGCGACGGCAATGGCCCTCGACGATCCTCGGGCCACGCGAAGTCAGCTTGACCTCGACATGCGAAGGCCCGTCGGTCAGGCCAACGGCGTCGAGGAACCGGCCGGTCAGTTCGGCGACCTCGGCGGCGGTCTCCCCGTCCACGAGGGCGGGCATGCAGTGTCCTACCTCGATGAAATCGGCACCGCTCAGCTTGTCGGTGAGCGTGACCACCACGTGGCGGCCGCCGAAGCTGAACGACTCGACGCTGATCTCCTTGCCGTCGAGGAATTCCTCCATGAGGAAGGCAGTGGCGCCTGTGCGCGTAATCCGCGAAACCACGTCATCGGCCTGGTCCTGGCCGCGCACGAGATTGATGCCGAAGCTGCCGGTGCCCGCGACCGGCTTGGCGATGAAAGGGAAGCCGGCCTCCGCTCCGAACGCACGCAGGTCAGCGGCCGTCGAGCCGAGCGCGGCGCGGACCGGGCTGAGCCCGCGCTCGGCCAGATGCGCGCGCATCGCCCACTTATCGGTGAGCACCCTGGCGGTGTCGATCCCGGCACCGGGCAGGCTTAGCCGGCTGGTCAGCGCGGCGGCGGGAAGCAGCGCGTTTTCAGTGATGCCGAACACGGCGGCGAACGGCCTGACCTGATGCAGATCCGACGCCAGGTCCACGAAGCCGGGCGCGGTGTAGTCGGTCAGCACGATGACCTCAGGCCCCGGATCCCGCACCGGTTCGCAGTCGGCGGGGCGCTGCGCCAGCCACACCTCATAGCCCAACCGGACTGCCTCGCTGACCGTGGACTTCCGTTCGCCGACCACCAGCACTCGTGGTT
This sequence comes from Streptosporangiaceae bacterium, assembly GCA_036490795.1. Lineage (GTDB taxonomy): Bacteria > Actinomycetota > Actinomycetes > Streptosporangiales > Streptosporangiaceae > JAFARZ01. Next base: position 3,643 of record DASXDG010000045.1, on the reverse strand, counting down.
GCACCGGATCGCCTTTCGTTTGTTCTGTTGATACGACTTGATTTACGGATACGACCGGTTGCCTGCTCGCCATGGCGGGAGCAGGCAACCGGCAATCGTGATCTCGGCTACATGCTCGCGGCGCCACCCTGGTTGAACGCGGTGGTGTCGCCCTGCACGCTCTGCCCGGACCTGCCGTCGATGCCGACCGTGGTCGTGCCGGCCACGGTGACCCGCTCGCCGCGGCGGTGCTGCCCGTTGTAGTCATAGATGGCGTAGTGCAGCGTCGACCGGTTGTCCCAGACGACCAGGTCGCCCACCTGCCAGCGCCAGCGGACGGTGTACTCCGGCCTGATGGCGTATTCCTGCAGGATCCTGATCAGATCGCGGCCTGCCTGCGGGGTGTACCCGACGACGCTGCGGGCGAAGCCGCCGAGCATCAGCGAGCGTTCCCCCGTCTCCGGGTGCACGCGGACCGCGGGGTGCTCGGCGGCGAACACGTTCTTGAGGTAGCTCGTCCTCGTGCCACCGTCATAGGTGGCGTCGGTGAAGTCGGAGTCGTTGGAGTGGATCACCCGCATCGTGTCGGCGAGTTCGCGTAGGTCCGCGGGCAGTTCCCGGTAGGCGGCCGCGGTGTTCGCCCAGATCGTGTCTCCGCCGACCGGAGGGCAGACCACGTTGTGCAAGACCGCGAAGGCGGGCGGGTTCGCCATGTAGGTGAAATCCGCGTGCCAGTGATTCGCCCGGGTGCCTTCACCCTTGGAGTCCATCTCGCGCAGGTACGGCTGCCCTTCTGGTCCGCCGTAGATCGGGTGCCCGAGGGTCAGCTCGCCGAGCGTCTCGCCGAAGGCAACCAGAGGGTCGTAGTCGAGGTCCTGCCCCCGGAAGAAGATCACCTTCTGCTCAAGCAGCGTCTGCCTGATGTCCCTAATCACCGAGTCGCTGAGCTCGCTCGACGTGTCCACGCCGAGGATCTCGGCACCGATGTTCCCGGCAAGCTGCTTAACGTCGATGCTGAGGCCAGTCGTGCGGGTCATGGTGTCAGCCATGCACATGAACCTTTCCTGCCTGACCGCACGCCCGAACCAGGCGGCTGCGCGCACGGTTCACCTTTCAGTACCTGCCCGATGTTGCCATAACTTGCCAATTTTGGCAATATGGCATTCCCTGCAGAAGAGAAGGGGTGCGGCTGATGATCGATACCGAGGCGGTAGCGGCGATCGGCGACGAGCGGATCGACTGGCGGTTCAAGGGCCTGCCGCTTGCCGCGGAGGGACACACCATCCGGGAGGCGGCCGCCCTGGGCCTGAACCTGTTCGACGACGGCTTCCTCGGCCCCGTGCTGACGCTCGACGAAGCGGCGCTGGAGCACAACATCACCACGATGGCCAAGTGGTGTGCCGACCGGGGTGTCGAGCTCGCCCCGCACGCCAAGACCACGATGGCGCCCCAACTCTGGGCACGCCAGCTGGCCGCGGGCGGATGGGGCCTGACCGCGGCCAGCGCGGCCCAGCTGCGGGTATACCGCGCGTTCGGCGTGTCCAAGGTGATCCTCGCCAACCAGGTCACCGATGTGCCCGCGCTGCGCTGGATCGACCGGGAACGAGCCGGGGATCCGGCCCTCCAGCTGGCCAGCTTCGTCGACTCGCCGCAGGTCGTGGCCCAGATGGAGGCCGCCTTGCGTGAAGCGGGCGCGCGGCCCGCCGACGTCATCGTGGAGCTGGGCCGCACCGCGGGCCGGGCCGGTGCCCGCTCGGTCGCCGAGGCGGTCGAGGTAGCACGGGCGGTCGCGGCCAGCCCGCTGCTCCGGCTCGTCGGGGTGGGCGGCTACGAGGGCGTGCTGGTCAACGACCCCTCTCCGCACAGCCTGGCGGTGATCAGCGACTTCCTGGCCAGGATGCGCGAGCTCACCGTGCTGCTGCACGACCGGAACCTGTTCGAGACCGACGACATCATCGTGACCGCGGGTGGCAGCTGCTTCTTCGACTTGGCCGCCCAGGCATTCGCCGGGCCCTGGCCTGGCATGTCGGTCACGACGGTGCTGCGCAGCGGCTGCTACGTCACCCACGATGACGGCTTCTACCGGTGGATGTCGCCGTTTTCTCGCGGCGAGGCCGAGCACGGCAGCCTGCGGCCGGCACTGCGCCTCTGGGCCCGGGTGACCTCGCGGCCAGAACCCGGCCTCGCCCTGCTGACCGCAGGCAAGCGGGACCTGTCCTTCGACGCCTGGCCGCCAGAGCCGCAGCTGGTACGTGGCGCCGACGGCACCGTACAGCCGCTGCGCGACTGCGTCGTCAAGCAGGTCAACGACCAGCACGCCTTCGTGACATTGCCGCCGGGCCAGGACATGACGGTCGGCGACTGGGCCGGGCTCGGCCTGTCCTATCCGTGCACCGCCTTCGACAAGTGGCAGCTGATCCCCGTGCTGCGCGGCGAACAGGTTGTGGACTTCGTCAGGACATACTTCTGAAAGCAGGATTGCCAAAAATTGCCAAAACTGGCAATGTGTGGCAGTATCGCGGCTGCCGGGGGCCTACCTGGTGCCGAACGCGAGATGGAGAAGAGATGGACCAGCTCAAGCGGATAGCCGTCCTAGCGGATGACGAGATGACCCCGCGACCGGCCAAGACTCTGACCGGGATACTGCGGTACCGGTCTGACCGGGTAATCGCGGTGATCGACCGGCAGAACGCCGGCCGCGACGCCGGAGAGGTGGTGGGCCTCGGCCACGGGATTCCGGTACTGGCCGACGTGCAAGCCGCACTCGACTGCGAGCCGGACGCGGTGCTGCTCGCCACCGAGCCAACCGGAGGCGCCCTGCACCCCTACTACCGTGAGCAGATCCTCATCGCGGTGAAGGCGGGCGTCGACATCATCAACGGGCTGCACGCACAGCTCTCCGACGACGAAGGCATCGTCGCCGCCGCCGAGGCCGGCGGCGCGACCATCTGGGACGTGCGCAGGGAGCCGATTGAGCGCTACGCGACCGAGTTCGGGCCCGACGGCAAGCCCATCTTCGAGGTCAAGACCCACCCGTCCGGCAGCCGGACCGCCCTGGCCATCGGAACCGACTGCGGCATCGGCAAGATGACTACGATGCTGGAGATCGACCGCGAGGCAAGGTCCCGCGGCTTGAACCCGTCGTTCGTCGCCACCGGTCAGATCGCCATGATGATCTCCGGCCGCGGCGTGGCGCTCGACGCGGTGATGGGCGACTTCATCAACCCCGTCATCGAGGCCGAGGTGTGCACGGCGTTGCAGGGATCTGACCTGGTGCTCGTGGAGGGCCAGGGCGCGATCAACCACCCGAGGTTCTCCTCGGTGACCCTCGGGCTGCTACACGGCACCATGCCGGACTCGCTGATCCTGTGCCATGACCTGCGCCGCCCCACGATCAAGCTGCTCACCGACTGGGCGTTGCCATCTGTCTCTCGCGCCATCGAGATGAATCACGAGGCAGCGGACTGGATGTGGCCGGACGGCCACTGCCGGGTCGTCGGCCTGTCCGTCATCACCGCGGGCGTGCCCGACGCCGAGGCCCGCGCCGAACTAGCCGCGCTGTCAGCCGAGACCGGCCTGCCCGCCACCGACGTGCTCCGGTACGGACCCGGGCCGCTCCTCGACGCGATCCTGGCCGGACCAACCGCGCCCTAGGCGCCCCCCG